>JBERSB010000065.1:0-3728 GCA_041236755.1 Luminiphilus sp.
TGCGTGACATCAGCTGCCCGAACTGCGGCAAGGCGTTCCAGGTCGACGAGACGGGGTATGCGGCCATCCTCAAGCAGGTCCGGGACGAGGAATTCGACAAGCAGCTCCACGACCGGCTGGAGCAGGCCGAGCGCGAGGCGGCCGCGCGGCTCGAGAGCGCCGAGGCGCTGAAGGAGCTGGAGAGCAAGGACGCGCTGGCGGCGCTCACCCAGCAGCGCGACGAGGCGCGACGCGACCTGGAGGCCTTGAAGGAGCAGGGGCAGGCGACGTTGGAGTTGGCGCGATCCCAGGCCGACAAGGCGATCGCCGAGGCGGGCGCGGAGAAGGACCGGCTGATCGTCGAGCTGCGCGGCAAGCTCGATTCCGCAGCCAACGAGCGCGAGCTGGCGGTCACCCGCGCGGTCACGGTCGTCGAGAAGCAGCGGGACGAGCTGTCGAGCGAGCTGAAGCAGGCGGGGATGGCGAAGGAGCTCGCCGAGAAGGCGCTCAAGGACAAGTACGAGACGCAGATCAAGGACCGCGACGACGCGATCGAACGCTTGAAGGACATGAAGGCCCGGCTCTCGACGAAGATGCTCGGCGAGACGCTCGAGCAGCACTGCGAGACGGCGTTCAACCAGATCCGGGCGACGGCGTTCCCGCACGCCTACTTCGAGAAGGACAACGACGCGCGGTCGGGCAGCAAGGGCGACTACATCTTCCGCGACAAGAGCGAGGAAGGTGTCGAGGTCGTCTCGATCATGTTCGAGATGAAGAACGAGTCGGACACGACAGCGACCAAGAAGCGCAACGAGGACTTCTTCAAGGAGCTCGACAAGGACCGCACCGAGAAGAAGTGCGAGTACGCGGTCCTCGTGTCGCTACTGGAGTCCGACAGCGAGCTCTACAACAGCGGCATCGTCGACGTCTCGTACCGCCACGAGAAGATGTACGTCATCCGGCCGCAGTTCTTCATTCCGATGATCACGCTGCTGCGCAACGCCGCGCTGGGGGCGCTGGAGTACAAGCACGAGCTGGCGCTGGTGAAGGCGCAGAACATCGACATCACGAACTTCGAGAGCGACCTCGACACGTTCAAGACGGCGTTCGCGCGCAACTACGACCTGGCCTCGCGCCGGTTCGCGACGGCCATCGAGGAGATCGACAAGTCGATCAAGCACCTGCAGAAGACCAAGGAGGCGCTGCAGAGCGCGGACAACAACCTGCGCCTCGCGAACAACAAGGCGCAGGACGTCACCATCAAGAAGTTGACGCGCACGAACCCGACGATGGCCGAGAAGTTCCAGCAGCTCGCCGACGACCAGGGCGACGACCATGACGGCGAGCAGCGCGAAGTCGACGAGGGGTGATCGCCGGATCGCCAACAGCGACTTCAGGGCCAACAGCGACTTCAGGGCCTACAGCGACTTCAGGGCCTACAGCGCCCTCAGGATCTACAGCGACTTCAGGAACGCGACGAGCGCCGCGCGGTCGCTCTCGCTGAGGTCCAGCGGCTTCATCCGTCGGTCGAGGTTCGGGTTGGGGTTGCCGCCGCGCGCGTAGAAGTCGACGACGTCTTCGAGCGTCTTCAGCGAGCCGTCGTGCATGTAGGGCGCGGTCAGCCGCACCGAACGCAGCGTCGGCGTCTTCCATTTGCCCTTGTCCTCGGGCGCCTCGGTCACGCCGGCGCGGCCGTCTTCGGCGACGCCGTTGAGCACGCCTACGCCGGTGTTGTGGAAGTCCTCGTCGGTGAACAGCGGAGGCGTGTGGCACTTCCAGCAGCCGCCCTTGCTCTCGAAGATCCACTGGCCGTGGCGCTCCTGCGCGGTCATCGCCGCGACCTCGCCGCGCAGGAAGCGGTCGTAGGGCGCGTCGCCCGTCACGATGCCGCGCACGAACGTCGCGAGCGCGCGCTGCACGCTCTGCTCGTCGACCGGCCGCGTGAACGCGTTCTTGAAGGCGCGGCGGTATCCCTGGTCGGACTGCAGGCGGCCGACCAGCTCCTCGACGCTGCTGCCCATCTCGTCGGGGTCGCCGATCGGCTCGAGCACGAACTGCTCGAGCGACGGCGCGCCACCGTCCCAGCGCTGCAGCGGCGCGTAGCCGCGGTTGAACAGGCTCGGCGCGTGGCGCTTGGCGACGTGGCCGCCGATGCCAGGCGGGTGCGGCGCCGGGTGCGCGAAGCCGGTCTCCGCCGGGTGGCAGGTCGCGCAGGACACCGTGCCGTCGCCGCTCAGGATACCGTCGAAGAACAGCTTCCTGCCGAGCTCAAACATCGCCTCGGTCGGCTCGTAGCCTTCGGGCTTCGGCATCGGCGGCAGCCCTTTGGGCGGCGCGCTCAAGAACGCGAACGACGGCGCCGGTGGCGCGGGGCGCTCGGCCTCGGCCTGGGAGACGACGGTGCCGAGGGCCGCAGAAGCGGTGACGGCCAGGCGGAGCAGCGGTCGGATCACCGCCACATGCTAGCGCTACTCGGCGCGGAACGTCAGCCGCGTCGCCGAACGGAAGGTGGCGCCGGGCTCCAGGACCGTCTCCGGGAAGTTCGCGTGGTGGATCGCGTCGGGGTGGTGCTGCGTCTCCAGGCAGACGGCGCTGCGCTGCGGGTAGGTCTTGCCGTCCTTGCCTTGCTGGCCGAACAGCCAGTTGCCGGTGTAGACCTGCAGCGACGGCTCGGTGGTCTCGATGACCATGACGCGGCCGGTGGTCTTGTGACGCAGCTCGGCGACGCGGCGCATGGCGCCGTGCTCGCCGTCGAGCACGAGGTTGTGGTCGTAGCCCTTGGCGGGCGTCTCGACGAGCTCGTCGATCAACAGGCCCAGCGGCGTCGGCTCGCGGAAGTCGAGCGGCGTGCCGAGAACGGTCGCGATCTCGCCCGTCGGGATGAGCGTGGCGTCGGTCGGGGTGTAGGTGCTGGCGTCGACCTGGAGCATGTGGTCGAGCACCGTCGCCGAGCCCGCGCCGCCGAGGTTCCAGTAGGCGTGGTTGGTCAGGTTGACCGGCGTGCGCTTGTCGGTCTCGGCCTCGAACTCGATGCTCAGGCGGTCGCCGGCATGCAGCGCATAGGTCACGGCGACCTGCAGGTTGCCGGGGTAGCCCTCCTCGCCGTCGCGGCTCAGATACGTGAAGCGGACCGCGGGCGAGCCGTCCTCGGCCTGGGTGCGCTCGGCGTCCCAGTGCACCTTGTCGAGGCTGCGCTCCGCGCCGCCGTGGAGGTGGTTCGGCGCGTTGTTGGTCGCGAGCACGTAGTCGTAGCCGTCCAGCGTGAACTCGCCGTTGGCGATGCGGTTGCACACCCGGCCGGTGCTGCAGCCGAAGTACTGGTTCTGGTCGGACTGGTAGCCGCTGACGTCGTCGAAGCCGAGCACCACGTCGCCCAGGAAGCCCGCCCTGTCGGGCACACGCACGGCGACCAGCGTCGCGCCGTGGTCGGTCACGTCGACCTCCATGCTGTCGTTGCGCAGGGTCCCGAGGGTCGCGGGGCGGCCGGCTGCGTCGGTGCCGAAGGCGCGGGAGGTGATGGCGCGAGAGGGGATGGCGTTGTCGGGGGTGTCGGACATCGACGTGCAGGCGGCGAGCAGGGCCAGCGCCGCGAGAGAGAGACGAGTCATGGCTCGCAGGCTAGCCCGCACCTGCGGCCCGCGCCAACGCTGAGCGGCGGTCGTGGGCGCCCAGCGCGGCCGGCGAGAGGACCGCGAGGGACCGCAGACCGTTGGTGGCGCTTGTGTAACAACGCAGGCATCTAGCGCAGC
>JBERSB010000066.1:0-4453 GCA_041236755.1 Luminiphilus sp.
CACCACCTCGTCGAAGTTCATCAGCGTGCTCAACACCACCGTCCACGCCGCGACCGCGACGCGGTCCAGGTCGGGCGTCTGCGCCGTCTCGCCTACGGCTGCCAGCGCCTCGGCCGCGACCGGATCGGCGCGGTACGCCGAGCGCTGCTCGACCAGAGACGCGCGCAGGACCTGCAGCTCGCGCGCGTCGGGCCGCCTGCTCGTGAGCCGGCGGAACGCCGCCACCAGGCGCGGGTCGTCTTCGCCGCCCGCTGCCACCAGCCGCTCGGCCCACACCCGCGCCGGCTCGACGAACTGCGGGTCGTTGAGCATCACCAGCGCCTGCAGCGGCGTGGACGTGCGCTGCCGCCGCATCACGCAGACGTCGCGCTTGCTGGCGTCGAGCAGCATCATCGCCGGCGGCGGCGACGTGCGCTTCCAGTAGGTGTAGAGGCTGCGGCGGTAGAGGTCGTCACCCTTGCTCGGGTGGTAGGTGCCGCCGCTCTTCTCGCGCCAGAGCCCCGCAGGCTGGTACGGGCGCACCGGCGCGCCGCCGAACCGTTCGGCCAGCAGCCCCGCGGCCCAGAGCGCCTGGTCGCGCAGCACCTCCGCCGGGAGCTGGTAGCGCGGACCGCGCGCGAGCAGCTCGTTGTGCGGGTCCCGCGCGCGCAGCGCAGCCGACGCCGACGAACGCTGGCCGAATGTCGCCGACGTCACGATCAGCTTGTGCAGCGCCTTGAGGTCCCAACCCGACTCGACGAACCAGCGCGCCAGCCAGTCGAGCAGCCGCGGGTGCGTCGGCGCCGTCCCCTGCACGCCGAAGTCCTCGCTGGTGGCGACGAGGCCGCTGCCGAAGTGCATCTGCCAGACGCGGTTGACCGCCACCCGCGCGGTGAGCGGGTGGTTGGGATCAGTGAGCCAACGCGCCAGCGCGAGCCGGTCGCGCGGCGATTCTTCGGGCAGCGGCGGCAGGCACGCCGGGGTGTCGGGGCCGACCTGCTCGCCCTGCATCAGGTAGCTGCCGCGAGGACGCACGTAGGTGGCGCGGCGGCCTGCCATCTCGCGCATGACCATGATCTCGCGCTGGCCGTCTTGCACCTTGCCGAGCGCGCGGCGCGCCGCGGCGAGCGCCGCGAGCTTCTCCTTGCCTGCCGCGCTGCGCGCGCGCATGCGCAGGTCACACAGGTCGTCTTCGCTGGCCTGCACGTCGACGCCGGCGAGCGTCGCGACCTCGGGCACCGTCAGCTCGCGCGCGAACACGTGCAGCTCGTCGACGGCTCCGCCCTTGAGCCCCCGGTCGCGGAAGCGCTGCGCGAACGTCAGCGCGTCGGCGCCGCCGCCTTGGATGGTGCGCGTCAGGCAATCGCGCACGACCTCGACCTCGGCGCGCACCCCGTCGACGTAGATCGCCTGGCCGCCGGCGCGGCTGCTGCCGTCGTAGGTCAGCGCCACGTACGCCCAGCGACCGACCGGGAAGGGCTGCTCGGTCCGGATGCGGATCGCGTTGCCCGGCCAGAAGTGCACCAGCGCGAAGCTCAGGCAGCCGTCCTCGACCAGCAGTTCGTAGCCGCGGCTGCCGGCGTCGGTCCAGGACTTGGAGCGGTGCACGACGACCGCGCGGTCGTAGGCCGCGGGCACCTGCAGCCAGAACGCGAGCGTGAACGGCTGGTGCCGGTCGAAGTCGGCGACCTTCGGCATCTTGACCCAGTCCTCGCCGTCGAAGCGGATCGCCTTGCCGACCTTGCCTTCGACGAACGCAGGCCCGTCCCCCACGTTCCCCGGGAGCTCCCCGTTGGCAGCGTTCGTCAGCTTGCCCTGCTCCAGCGCGTCGAAGGAGAACAAGCCGACCGGATCGATCGGGCCGGCGAGGTCGAGCGGCGCCTCGTCGGACAGCGCCGCTGCGAGACCCGCGCGCAACGTCGCGAGCTCGCGCTCGCGCGCCGCGACCGCCGCGCGCGCGTCGCGCTCCTGCTGCTCTTGCTGCGGCGTCGGCAGCGACAGCGCCGGCGTCGGCGTCGCCCGCGTGAAGTGCGAGTAGAGCCCCGACTCGTCGACGTTGTCGAAGAACGCCGACAGCTGGTAGTACTCCTTCTGGCTGACCGGGTCGAACTTGTGGTCGTGGCAGCGCGCGCACTCCATCGTCATGCCGAGGAACGCGGTCGCGAACGTATGCGTGCGGTCGGCGACGTACTCCTGCCGCATCTCCTCCTCGACGCTGCCGCCCTCGTTGGTCTGCCGGTGCAGGCGCTGGAAGGCCGTCGCCAGCCGCTGCTCGCGGGTCGCGTCGGGCAGCAGGTCGCCGGCGACCTGCCACGTCGCGAACTGGTCGTAGGGCAGGTTGTCGCCGAACGCTCGCAGCACCCAGTCCCGCCACGGCCACACCGGACGATCGACGTCCGACTGGTAGCCGAAGGTGTCGGCGTAGCGCGCGACGTCCAGCCAATCGCCGGCCATGCGCTCGGCGTAGCGGGGCGACGCCAGCAGCTCGTCGACGACCGCGTCCAGCTCGCCGCGCTCGGCGCGGTCGAGCTGCGCCTCGTCGGGCGGCAGGCCGGTGAGCGACAGGCTCGCGCGGCGCAGCAGCAGCGCCGGGTCGAGCGCGGGCGAAGGCGCGAGCCCTTCGGCGGACAGCCGCGCCAGCACGAAGCGGTCGATGCCGTTGCGGCACCAGCTGTCGTCGCCGACCTGCGGCGTGGCCACCTCGCGCGGCAGCGGCGAGAACGCCCAGTGCCGCGCCTGAGCTGCGGCGCCCGCCGCGAACAGCAGCGGCAGCGAGCAGCGCACGAGGAGGGCGGACGGCGACATGCCGCGATTGCATCCGATCGGAGCCGCGCTGGCAACGCGCCCCCTCTGGACGGCTGCGGCCCTTCAGCGGGCTCCGACCGCCACGCGCTCGAACGGCAGCGGCGCCAGCGCCGCGCCGAGGTCCCGGCACGAGGCGACGAACAGGTACTCGACGTTGCGCAGGCGGCCGACCTCGCCGACGCGCTCTCCCGAGGGGCCGTGGATGCCGATCTGCGCGCCGACGTAGCGCTTGTAGTCGGTCGCGATGGTGAAGACGTGCGCCTCGCCGCCCCACATCGCGCCCAGCAGTTGCTCCATCTCCTCGCGCGCGACGTAGCCCTCGTCGCTGAACGACGCCACGACCGTCTGCGCGCGGCTCGCGGCGAGGACGTCGGCGACGGCGCCGCGGATGCGCGGCTTCGAGTTGAACGCGCTGCGGCGCTCCTTGCAGTCGATGCGCTTGCAGGCGACGCCGTAGACGGGCAGGTGGTCCCAACGGACCAGCGACTCCCAGACGTGGTAGTTGCCCAGGTAGTTGTGCTGGTTGTACGGCGGGTCGAGGTAGAGCAGGTCGCCGTCGACCGCCGCCGCCGCGTCGACGGCCTCGGCGCACATCGCCTCGCACCTGCCCCGCGCGGGCCGCGCCAACACGTCGGGGACGCGCAGCTCCAGGTCCCGGAGCGCCCGCGGCGCCCACTTCTTGAGGAAGGCCATCTGCACGCCGGTCGTCGAGTCGACGCGGTCGGCGGCTTCCATCAGGGAGACCAGCAGCACCGCCTCGAGCTGTTCGGGCAGCGCGCGCGCTGCGATCTCGTCGCGGATCGCCTCGATCCGCGCGCCGTTCTTCGGGTGCAGGAACCGGGCGCGTTCGCAGTACGTCTCGGTGAACGGTCCGGCGCGGCCGGGCAGGCGGTTGAGCTCTTCGATGTGCTGTGCGGCCGCGTCCAGCACGTCCTCGCGGTCGGCCTGCACGTAGCACTGGGCCAACTTGTACGCGTAGGCGTTGTGGTCGTTGGAGACGACCTGGAAGCCCGCGCGCTTGAGCGCGTGGCCCACGCGCGCGGTCCCGGAGAACAGGTCGACCACGCGCTCGACGTCCGGCACGCGCTGCACCACGTCGAGGATGAGCGGCACCAGCGTCCGCTTGCTGCCGATGTACTTGATCATCGGGATCCGCTGCCCGCGCCCGCCGTCGAACGCGCCTAAAATCATACGCCCGGCAGGATTCGAACCTGCGACCTCCGCTTTAGGAAAGCGATGCTCTATCCAGCTGAGCTACGGGCGCGTGCGCCGCGAGCGTAGCGACTCGCGGCGGCGCGCACCAACCGCTGCGGCCTGACTTTCCGGGCGTTGCGCGCGGACGCGTGCAGCTGCCGGGGCCGTCCAGGCGGCCGACGTTACGTTCTGGTTGCGGGTCGCGCTCCCACCCCTGCTCGCGAGAGCTTACCGTCTGGGGCTCTCCCAACCCCCTGATCCAAGAGGCCCCCATGACGCCGTTCCTCCCCCCAGGCTCCTTCCGTTCGGCCCTGGCCATGGCCGCGCTCCTCGCGCCGCTCGCCACGACCGACGCCCTGCTCGCACAGGCCACCAAGCGCGCCGTCACCCACGACGACTACGACCGCTGGACCTCGCTGCGCAGCACGACCTACAGCGACGACGGGCGCTGGATGGCGTACTCGATCAACCCGCG
>JBERSB010000067.1:0-2287 GCA_041236755.1 Luminiphilus sp.
CGCTGCCCGACAAGGGCTCGAGCAGCGACCAGACACAGCCCGCGGCGAGCGGCAGCAGCCACGCGACGGCCCACCGCGCGCGCCCGGGCAGCGGCATCGCGAAGGCCACGGCGGCGAGCGCGATGCCTGCGACCGCAGGGCCGTGCGCGACCTCGGCGGCGAGCGGCGCCGCAGCCAGCGCGGCGAGCGCGTAGGCCCAGGCGGGCAGGCGCGGCACGTGGCTGCGCGTGGCGTAGACCATGCCTGCCGCGGCGAGCCAGCCGAGCGGATGGCAGCCGCCCGCGACCGCCACCAGCACGTAGGAGGTCCCGCGCCAGCCGCGCATCGCGACCACGCCGGCGGCCAGCGACACGGCCGCGCAGAAGACCGCCGGGTGCGCGGTCTGGCTCGCCTCGACCAGCGTCGGGTGCACGGCGACCGCCGCAGCTGCCAGCAGGCCGACGCCGCGTCCGAGCAGGGGCCTCGCGTAGAGCGCGACGAGCGGCGTCAGCAGGCACCCTGCGAACGCGAACGGCAGGCGCATCCACCCTTCGGTGCTGCCGGGCAGGACGCCTGCGTCGAACAGCCCGCGCATCAGCAGGAACACGAGCGGGTAGCGGCCTTCGCGGGTCGCGACGAAGTCGCCGAGGTCGGCCGCGGCCGGCGAGGTCACCGCCTTCCAGGTCGCCGCCTCGGCGACGCCGAACGACCACTGCTCGATCATCGCGAGGCGTAGGGCCGCTGCGACCAGCGAGATGCCCGCCAACAGCAAGAGGTCGGCGCCCGTCCAGCGCCGGATGGTCGGCGCGCCGCGCGCCTGCTCGTCCGGGGGTTCGACCGTGTCTGCGCGCATACCGCACCGCGCACCATACGGGCGACGTCCGCCCCGGCAACGTCCTACAGCGATCCCGGTTGCGCCGACCGCCCGGCTGCTGCATCGTCATCCGGGCATGTCCGATGCCTTCCCGGACCAGGGACACGCGGTGACGCCGAGCCGGCGGGAACAATGGCAAGCGGTGCTGCTCGCGTTCGCGTGCGCCGTGCTGTTCCTGCGCGGCGGCCTGCTCCCGGGCAACGCGCTGGTCCCCCACCCGCCGGAGCTGTTCGACGTGGTGATGGAGCAGGAGCGGGCCTCGGGCACCTTCGACGCCGCCGAGGTGTTCCGCGGCAACGTCGGCATGACCGACAAGTACCTGCAGTCGCTTTGCTGGGACCGCGTGATGCAGGACCGCTTCGCGGCGGGCGAGCTGCCGCGCTGGACCCGCGACATCGGCGGCGGCGCGCCGTTCGTGCCGCAGATGGCGCAGCCCTGGCAGCCGATCAACGCGCTGTTGCTGCTGGTGCCGAGCGTCGAGTGGTATGGCTGGTGGTACCTCGTGCACCTCGTGCTGTTCGGCTGGTTCGCATACCGGTTCGTGCGGCGGCTCGACTGCTGCCACGGCGCCGGGCTGCTGGCGCTCGTCGCCGCGACGCTGGGCATGTGGACCCAGTGCAAGCTGCACCACAACGTCATCCTCACCGCCGCGCTGTCGCTGTGGCCGATGCTCAGCGCGGCGCACGAGCTGGTCGTGCGTGGCGTCCGCGGGCGGGCGCGACGGTTCGCGGTCGGCTCGCTGGCGCTTTGGACCGGGCTGTCGTGGTCCACCGGCTTCGTGGTCATCGCGCTCCAGGCGTCGTACTTGACCGCGGCGTTCGCCCTGCTCTGCGCGGTCCGCGCGCGCGCCGACGGCGGCTGGCGGCGGCTGCTGCCCGTCGGCCTGGGCTTCGCGCTGGGCGCCGCGCTGTCGTTCGCCAACATGCTGCCGATCCTGCTGGCCTCGGCAGAGTCCGCGCGGCAGGGCCAGTTCGACCTGGAGCTGCTGCGAGACCTCGCGCTCGAAGGCAACCAGCTGCTCGCGGCCGTGTGGCCGGACCTGCTCTCCTGGCCTGCGGACCGGTTCTACCCCGACGCGGACAACGCGCTGGGCTACGTGACCCGGATGCCGCTCAGCCAGCTGATCCTGCTCGAGGAGCCGCTGCGGGCCGACGGCACGGCGTTCCAGAACTGGGTCGAGACGTCCTTCGCGGTCGGCCTGCTGCCGCTCGCCGCAGCGGCCAACGCGCTCGCCTCGAGGCGCCACCGGTGGTGCGCGTGGTTCTTCCTGCTCGTCGCGGCCGCAGCGTTCTGGACGGCGACGGCGAGCGAGCCGCTGTTCAATACGGCGACGCTGCTCCCGGGCCTCACCGCGGGCGACCTGCGGCGGCTGCTTTTCCTGGTCGCAGCGCCGATCGTCGTGGCGAGCGCGATCGGCGCGGACGCCTGGCTCAG
>JBERSB010000068.1:0-18198 GCA_041236755.1 Luminiphilus sp.
CGCTAGTGAGCCCCTGCTCAAGCAGTTCGGCCCGCTCGTGAAGAACCTCGGGAAGAAGAACAAGGACAAGGCGCGCATCTTGTCGGGCCCCGAGACCGTGGAGCTGATGCGCGGCAAGGCTCCCGGAAGAACCTGGGAGGTCGCGCTGGGCAAGCATCGGTTCAAGGTCAGCATCGAGGATGTCACTGCGCTCGACATCCAGTTGGCGTTGCAGCGCATGGAGCAGGTTCCGCCGCTCTACCGGCGCTGCTTCGAAATCGTGTCGGAGGAGGGCAAGGACGGCGTCGCGTTCTACAAAGAGCTCGGCGGCGCGGCGGCGCACGGTGGGCAGCAGTACCTCAACATCATCTCGCGTGCCGGGGCGTGGGTGATGGTCCACGAGGCCGGGCACGTCATGGAGCAGCGCGCGACCAACTCGGAGAAGGACATCCTCGAGCGCTGGAAGGCGGCCATCGCGAAGGACAACATCTCCATCTCGCGTTACGGCGACAGCGTCCACCACGAGGACCTGGCGGAGTTTGCGCGGGTCTACGCCTTGTGCCTCGACGCCGGCGAGGCCGAGCTCGCGAAGCTCGAGAGCCGCTCACCGGCCCGCTACGCGCTCTGGGAGCGCGTGCTCCGGCTCGCCAAGGCGCGCTCGTAGACCGGGCCACGCTGGTGCGCGAGGCGTTCTCGCGTCCGGGCCCCGGCTTTAGATCGGAGCAGGTTCGAGCCTGGCCTACTTCCAGGTGCTCCGCATCGCGTCGGGTGCGACCGCGCTCGGAGCCATCCCCTCCAACGGCATCGCTTCCTGATCGGCAACCAGCAGGTGAATGGAGCGGGTGATCGGGATCGAACCGACGACATTCAGCTTGGGAAGCTGACGTTCTACCACTGAACTACACCCGCGCAGGTGCCGGCCGAGGCCGGCCCCTGATGCTGGCGAATCCCGGGAGCCTCGTCAAGCGTGGGCCTAGCGGGCGGTGCCATGGGCGTCTCTTCGCACTGGTGCGTAGTCGGGCGAATGCGGGCGCTGCGCGTGGCCTGGGCGCGCCCAGCGGTGCTTGGCGACGGCCTATACTTGGGTGCCACGCGGGCACCTTGCCGCCCCGCCAACTCTCGCTCGATGAAGACCTCGCACCTGCTCGCAGCGCTGGCGCTCTGCACAGCCGTCCCCGCCCAGTCCCTCGTCGCCAACCTCAACACCGGCAACGTCAACAACAACTCCAGCGGCACGGGGCCGTTCTACGTCGTCGGTGGCCAGGCGGTCTTCGCCACGTCGCCCGCGGGGCAGTTCGGCAGCGAGGTCTACGTCACCGACGGCACGCCGGCCGGCACCAACATCCTGCGCGACCTGATGCCGGACGGCACGGCCAACATCGGGGACTTGACCGTGGTCGGCTCACAGGTCTTCTTCGTGGCCAACGTGCCGGGGCTGGGTCGGGAGCTGTGGAAGACCGACGGCACGGTCGCGGGCACCCAGCTGGTCAAGGACATCCAGCCCGGCACGCAGAGCTCCGTCATCTCCTACCCGGTCGCGTTCAACGGGCTGCTCTACTTCACGGCCAGCTTCCCCGGCGCCGGCTCCGAGCTGATCGTCTCGGACGGCACCGAGGCGGGCACGCAGGTCGCGGTCGACCTCGTCGCAGGCCTCGGCAGCTCCAGCCCCTGGCACCTGACCGTCGTCGGCAACCAGCTCTACTTCGACGCCTCCGTCCCAGGGATCGGCCGTGAGCTCTACGTGTCGGACTGCACGCCGTCCGGCACGGCGCTGGTGGCCGACCTGACGCCTGCGAACGGCAGCTCGACGTTCGACGAGCTGGCGCCGTTCGGCAACAGGCTGCTGTTCGCGTGCAACGCGGGCAACGGCATGGAGCCCTATGTGTCCGACGGCACCGCTGCGGGCACGTTCTTGCTCGGCGACCTCGAACCAGGCTCCGGCAGCTCGACCCCGCTACGCTTCACCGCGTTCGGCGGGCTCGCGGTGTTCAGCGCCGTCAACGCGACGACTGGGCGCGAGCTGTACGCGACCGACGGCACCGTCGCGGGCACGTCGTCGCTCGGCGACTTCTCGCCGGGCATGGCGCCGAGCGACCCGCGGTCGTTCGTGCCGTGGAACGGCGCGGTGCTGTTCTCGATGTTCACGCCCAGCGGCCGCGAGCTGTGGAGCACGGACGGCACGTCGGCGGGCACATTCGAGGTCAAGGACGTCTTCCCCGGCACGCTCAGCGGCCTCGTCGACCACCTGGCGGTCGTCGGCGGCGAGGTGTGGTTCTCGGGGTTCGACGGCACGCACGGCAGTGAGCTGTGGCGAACCGACGGGACCACGGCCGGCACGTCGCTGATCGCCGACTTCCGTCCGGGAGGGCAGGGCGTCGGCGCGGTCGCGATCACGGCGTTCGGCAGCGGCGCGCTGTTCCGCGGCAACCTCGGCGCCGGCGCGCACGAGCCGTGCTTCACCGACGGCACGATCGGCGGCACCGTGCTGCTCGACGACCTCACGCCCGCGGTCGCGAGCTCGCTGCCGGACCAGTTCCAGCCGCTCGGTAGTGAGGTGTTCTTCGCGGCCAGCGCGACCGGCGTCGGCCGCGAGCCGCACGTCACCGACGGCACGCCTGCCGGCACCTCGCTGATCGCCGACATGAACGGCTCGCCTACGGGCAGCAGCGTGGGCGAGAGCGTCGCGGTCAACGGCGAGGTCTACTTCGTGGCGAACGCTGGCGGGACCAAGGTCTTCCGCACCGACGGCACCGCTGCCGGCACGGTCGCGCTGACCACGCCGCCGCTCAACCCCGCGGGCCTGACCGCGTTCAACGGCTCGATGATCTTCGCAGGCTTCGGCGCCAACGGCCGCGAGCCGTGGATCACCGACGGCACGGTCGCGGGCACGTTCGAGCTCCTGGACATCCACCCGACCAGCAGCGGCCTGCCGTTCGGCGTGGAGTTCGTCGTCGTCGACGACCTCGCCTTCTTCGCCGCGACCGACGGCGTCAGCGGGATCGAGCTCTGGGCGACCGACGGCACCACCGCGGGCACCTACCAGGTCCTCGACATCCACCCAGGTTCCGGCAGCTCGTCTCCGGGGGAGCTCGTCGCCTTCAACAGCGAGCTCTACTTCCGCGCGTACGAGCCCGGCACCGGCTACGAGCTCTGGAAGAGCGACGGCACCGCGGCGGGGACCGTGCTGGTGGCGGACATCTTCCCGGGCGGCATCAACTCGGGCCTCAGCGAGCTCCAGACGGCCGGCGGCATGCTCTACATGACGGCGTCGGGCAGCTCGGCCGCCGGCGAGCAGGTCTGGGCCAGCGACGGCACCACAGCGGGCACCTATCAGGTCACCAACAGCACCAACGGCCCGCTCAACCCGTACCGCGACCTCACCGCGACGGACGCCGGCGTGTTCTTCCTGCACGACGACGGCGGCGGCAACGGCTTCGAGCTGTGGTTCAGCGACGGGACGCCTGGCACCGAGGGGATGCTGAAGGACATCCGGCCGGGTGCAGCGACCGGCCCGCGCGAGGGCACGCTGGTGCCGGCGCTCGGCAGCACGCAGCTGCTGTTCGCGGCGGCCGACTACGACCACGGCCTGCAGCTGTGGCTGTCGGACGGCACGCCTGCCAACACGCGGCAGATCACCAACTTCGGCGGCAGCGGCTACGGCGCGGTGCTGCTGGACGACTTCACGCCGATTGGCGCGCGGGTGTTCTTCGCCGCGGACGGCGGCACCGACGGGCTAGAGCCGTGGGTCTACGACGCTGCGACGGGCGGCATCGCGTATGTGTTGCCCTACGGCTTGGGCTGCAGCAGCGCCGGCACGAGCGCGCCGACGCTGTCGACCAACAGCCTGCCGACGCTCGGCAACAGCACGTTCGAGGTGACGATGGCGAGCTCCGTGCCGCTGACGCTCGCGATCCCTGCGGCCTCGCTCGCCGCCAACAGCGTCGCGTTGCCCAACGGCTGCCGGCTGCTGGTCGACCTGCCGTTCGTGCTGGAGCCGCCTGTGCTGACCGACGCGAGCGGCGGCGCGTCGATTTCGCTGCCGATCCCCGGCACGCCTGCGCTCGCGGGCGCGAGCATCTACTACCAGTGGGCGGTGCTGGAGCCGGGCGTGGGGCCGTTCCTCGACGACTTCGCGCTGTCCCACGGCCTGCAGGTGCAGCTCGGGCAGTAGCGGGCGCGGGCGTGGCTGGTCCGGCTCCCGGCTTCGCAGTCGTGCGCAGGAGGCGCTAACGTGCCTGCATGGCTCGTCGCTCGCTGTCGCTCGTCCTCGTCGCTGCTTGCATGCTGTCTGCTGGGAGCGGTGCCCAAGCCAAGCCGCGCCGCGAGAAGTTCCCGCCGCGGAGCTGGAAGGCCATCGAGAGGCCCGAGCAGAAAGACCGGCAAGGATCGATCGCGACGGGGGGCACCAGCCGCTCCGGTGAGTTCGCTACCGGCGTGACCGTCGACGTGCGGATCGACCAGGAGGTGCTGCCGTGCGACGAGGTGGTGATCACCCGCGGTGACGGGGTCGTGCTGGCCAGGCGGCCCGTCGGCGAGTCGCTCGAGCTTCCGCCGCTCCAGGTGGGGGACGAGTACGTCGTCTACGCGGCGCAGACCAAGAAGCGGAGATACGAACGGATTACCAGCACGCTCGTGGAGCTGCCGGGCCAGACGTTTCCGCAGGAAGGCTGGGAGCCGATGAAGCCCAGCCGGCTGAAGTTGAAGGGTGTGCAGCAGAACAGCTGGGCCGCGCGGGCGGCCGAGGCCCTGCAGAAGAACATCGAAGAGCTGCTGAAGAACCGTGGGCGCAAGCCCAAGAACAAGAAGAGGAAGAAGGAGAAGAAGGACGAGCACACGCTGCAGTTCCTGCGGCAGATCTCCTTCGACGCGCGGAAGGTCAAGGAGCCGGTGCTGTACCTGCTGTGTCGGGTGCGGCCGGACGGCAGCGACGAGATCATGCATCAGGCGCTCTCGAGCCCGCTCCGGATGGACGAGATCCAACAGGGCGAGTCGGTCCGCATCTACGAGCTCTATCTGCGTCGGCAGCGGTTCCGGGAGAGCGAAGTGATCCAGGCGACCGTCGGCCGGCAATAGCGCCTTCAGCGCGGACCGGCGCGCGACGCCGCGACGGCGCGCTCGCAGAGCGCCAGCGAGCGCAGGTTGCCGCGGGCGCTGTGCAGCGGCTCGCGGCCGCGCCACGCCGCGTCGAGCAGCTCGGCCATCGCGCCGTGGAACGCGCCGGGAAACCAGCGGCCTACCAGCTGCGGTCGGCACCAGCCGTCGGCGGTCCACAGGGTCACGCGCTGGTCCTCGAGCGGAGGACCCTCGCTGCGCAGCGTGCCCGCGCTGCCCAGCACGAGCGTCTGGTCGCGCTGGCCGAACTTCGTGTCGCCGTCGAACTGCAGCTCGGCTTCGGCGCCGTCGAAGGTGACGAACGCGCGGCCGGACAGCGGCGGCTTGGCGGTCTGCGTCGCGGTGCGCGCGACCGAAGCCGCGACCTCGCGCGGCTCGCCGTCGAGCAACGCGCAGACGAGGTCGAACCAGTGGATGCCGAAGTCCTTGAGCAGCAGGTCTTCGTCCTGGTCGAACGGGGTGCCCGCGACCCAGTTGTGGTCCCACTGGATCGACACGCGCACGGTGTGCACGCGACCGACCAGGCCCGCGCGCACCGCCTCGCGGATCCAGGCGAGGTGCGGCGCGAAGCGGCCGTTCTGGTTGACGGCGAACGGCACGCCCGCGCGCTCGGCGCGCGCGACCAGCCGCACGGCCGTCGGCAGGTCGACCGCCAGCGGCTTCTGGCTCAGCACCGGCACGCCGGCGTCGATCGCCTGCTCGATCAGGGCTTCACGGTCCGCTGGGTGCGGCGTCAGGTCCACGGCGTCGAGGCCGTCGATCGCGAGCAGCTCGTCCAGCGAGTCGCAGACCCTGGCGTCCGGGCAGTGCAGCCTCGAGAGCTCGGCGGCGCGGGCGCGCGTGCGGCTGTGCAGCGCGACCACCTCGAAGCCCGCGTCCTGGTAGGCCTGCAGGTGCGTCGGCGCGATGCCGCCGCAGCCGACCAGGGCGATGCGCGGCGTGCGCGGCAGCTCCTTGGCGCGGTAGGGCAGCGACGGGGCCTCGACCTGCTGCGCGGGCGGCACCGAGAGGTCTTCGTTGCGGCTCATGCGTCGAGCAGCTCTACCGTGCGCCCTTCGGCTGCGCTCCGGACTGCGGTGTCGACGATCTGCTGGCCGATCCTCGAGATCGCGGTCGTGCAGGGCCCGTCGACGTCCTGGTCGTGCGCGAGCGCGTGCAGCAGGTTGGCGATCGGGTCGCGGCAGTGCGCGGCGAGCTCGTCGCACGGCACGTCCGTGCCCTCCGGGTGCGCTGCGTCCTGCACGCGCACCGAGCGCTGGTAGTCGAACGTCGCGATCGTGCCCTCGGTCCCCTGCAGCACGAAGCCGCACTGCGGCTGCGGCTGGTGCGTCCACGGGTCGGTGTAGGTGCCCCAGCGCGTCTCGAACTTCGACAGGCCGAAGGCGTAGCGCGCGATCGTGATCGAGTGCTCGTCGACCTCGAGGCCTTCTGGCCGGTCGACCACGCTGGTGACGTCGAGCGGCTTGCGGCCGCCGAGGAACCACGTGCCGAGGGTCGTGCCGTAGCCCAGGTAGTCGAGCAGGGAGCCGCCGCCGTGCGCGCGCTGGTAGAACCAGCTCTGTGGTTTCTCCGCGGCGACGTCCGCGGCGGTCTTCTCGCGCTTGTCGGCGCCGTGCCAGAGCGGGCCGCGGTTGCCGTCGTAGTAGTGCACCGAGGTCACGTCGCCGATGCGGCCCTCGTCGACGAGGCGCTTGGCGGTCCGGTGGCTCGGCATCCACGCCAGCGGCCAGTTGATCATCAGCCGCTTGCCGGTCGCGGCGACGGCCGCCGCCATGCGGTCGGCCTCGGCGAGCGACGCTGCGAACGGCTTCTCGACGAGGACGTGGACCGCGTGCCGCGCGACGCGCTCGGTCCACTCGCCGTGTCGCGCAGCCGCGGGGCACAGCACGACGACGTCGGGGCGGGTCTCCTCCAGGCAGCGCTCGACGTCGGTGTAGACGCGGTCGCGCGGCACGTCGAACGCCGCGATCGCCTCCTCCATGCGCTCGGGCTGCTCGTCGCACAGCCCGACCAGCTCGGCGCCGTCGTGCCGGGACACAGCGCGCAGGTTGTCGCCCATGTGGAAGTGGTCGAAGTTGACGCCGGCGATGCGGATGCGGCTCATTGGGGTCTGCGTCGTGCGCTGTGGTCGTGGTCGGGGTCGAGCCAGCTGCGCTGCGTCGCTGCGCGGCCGCTGTCGGCCTGCAGCAGCGCTTCGTCGGGGAGCTTGTGCAGCTTGGTGTAGCCCGGGTGGTGGTGGTCGATCACCGGCTCGTTGTCCGCGCGGTTGTAGCAGCAGATCAGCGCCCAGCGGCGCTTGTCGGAGCGGTTCTGGTCGGAGCGGTGCAGCAGGTTGGGGTGGAAGAACAGCGCGTCGCCCGCGGCCATCTCGACGTGCTCGACGTCGAGACGCTGCAGCACGTGGGCGACGCGGTCGGGGTCCGCGCCCGCCTGGTCGCCCGTCAGCTGGTGCTCGAGGCGGCCGAGCCGGTGGCTCTCCGGCACGACCTGCAGGCAGCCGTTCTCGCGCGTCGCAGGGTCCAGCGCGACGAACATCGAGACGAGGTCGGGCGCGAGCAGGCCGTTGTGGTACCAGTAGCCGTAGTCCTGGTGCCACGCCCACGCGCCGCCGACCTCGGGGTCCTTCTGGATCAGCTTGCTGTGGTAGTGGTAGACCTCGCCGCCCGTGAGCTCCTCTGCGCGCTCGACGACGCGCGCGGTGCGCGACAGCACGCCGTAGAGATCGTCGCCGGGGTGGTTCCACAGCGACAGGCGCACGCGGCCGCCCTCGCCGTCGGCGCGGTCGAACGCGTGCTGCGCGAGCTCGTGGTCCTGCTCGGCTGCGGCGAGCACGCGCGTGACCTCCGCGGCCGTGAACAGCCCGGGCACGACGATGCGTCCCTGCGCGTGGTATTCGGCGAGCTGTTCGGGCGTGAGGAGCAAGGTGCGCTGCACGATACGCGCACGGCGGGCAGATGTGGCGGCGGACCGGGCCGTGGACGAAGGCTGTCGCGCGATTCGCAAATGTGCTCAGATGCCGGCATGCACGACGACGACCACGCCCCGCGAGCCGGCGGAGCGCTGCGGAGGATGATGATCCGCAGGGGCAAGCTGTTCACCGTAGTCTTCGTGGTCCTCGTCGTCGGCCTGTTCGCCTTGGAGACGTTCGTCCTGCAAGGCGCGTGCGTCTTCGACGAGCGCATCGAGCTGCGCGAAGGCGCCAAGGTCGAGATCCGGCTGGACCGCGTGGGGGAGCCGCACCTGATCGAGTTCTACACCCGCAGAGAGCGGCGGCTGCAGGGCACGATGACAGCGCCCGACGGCTCGGAGGTCTGGAGCCTCGACGAGTGGGCCGATCACAAGAGCCACTACGTCTCGTTCACGCCCGAAGTCGCGGGCACCTACGTGCTGGAGGCGAACCGCGCCTTCCTGCTCGGCGGCGGCGACCGCAGCGTCCGGTCGCGCGTTCAGGTCTTCGTCAACGACCGGCGTTGGTTCGGGCCGTTGATGTACTCGTTGGGATTCTGAACTCTGCAGCGAGGATTCGTGGCCGCTCCGAATCAAGCGCCGATTCGAGCGGCAGAGTGGTCTTCACGCGGACGCTGCGCTGGTCCGTCGCGCAGTGGCCTGCTCTCGGTCGCGGCCCTGCGCCGGCCGCACTTCGCGGCCGGCAGAGCAGGGGACCGCTAGTAGGCGCCGAATGTGTGCGTCGACAGCATGTCGACCACTGGTTGGCAGCGAGGCAACTCGTAGTCGACTGCGGCGACAGTCGAGTCGTCGACAGTGGACACGAGTCGTAACGACACGGATACAGCATTGCTGACAACGCCGTAGGTGCCTACCAACGCCAACTTGGCGTTGTAGTCGGCCGCGAGATTCTGGATGTCGCGTGAGAGCAGAAACTGCCCTGTGTCGCGGACGATCATGTGGTCCTGACGCACGGTCGCGTGGATGACGACATGATCTCGCTGGGAGAGGCGGCTGGCGTGAAACTCCGACACCTGCCGGCCGAACATCGACGTCTGCTTGACGTCGTTGATGTCGACGAGCGTGGCGACGAGGATGCGTCCACAGTCTGCGCTGCCGCAATGAGAGAGCAGTTTGTCGACGGCCTCGTAGGACGCTTCGCGCGCATCGGTCAGCGTCGGCTCGGGTAGTGGGGCTGCGTCACCGGTCGAGACGCATGCGCCGGATGCGAGCAGCGTCGCGAGTAGCGCGGTGGCCAAGGTCTTTCGCGGCATGGCTCAGCGACCTCCTGCCATCGGGAGCTCGCAGCACGCATCCGGGGCCGGAGCCGGCGCCGCGGGCGCGGGCGGGTGAATGACGATCGGCGTGATCTCGGCGGGACGCCTCCAGTTGCTCCGGTCTAGCGGCACGCAGTGGTCGTCGACAGGGCAGTTGTCGGTCGCAGTCAGGCGGAACGCGCGGCCGTAGTGGACCCGCTCGCGCAGCATCTGAAGCTCCTGCGCGTCCGCGCGGCGCTCGGCCTCCGATGCTGCGAGGGCTGCTGAGTGGGCGACGCCCGCGCGCTCGAGCTCGTCCTTCTCGGCTTCGAGCTTCGCGACTTTGGCGTCGTTCTCGAGGCGACGAAGGGTCGCCGTGACGAAGTTGTCTACGGCGCTCGTCGAAATCGACGTCAGCAGCCAGCACTTGTAGCGCTGCATGGTGATCCGTGCTGGGCTGCGGACCTCCCATTGCTCCCAGTGTTGGTCCACAGGTAGCAGTTGCCCGACGATGGCGTCGGCGTACTGCCATGTGCGTGAAGCGATCGCCTGGTCTGGGCTCTCGCTACGTCTTGCATCGTCGACTGCGATCGACGTGCTGGCGAGGCCGAGGTATCGCGCTCCTACGGCCCAGTCCTTGTCGCAGAGTTCGGCTTGGACGCGGGTGCCGACATACTCGGCGAGCTGTTGGCGGGCGTGCATGAAGGCCTCGTCGAAGGCCTTCCGTTCGTCGAGGACGTTGAAGGCTCCGCCGCGGCCGACGAATGAGATCGAGCCGGTGTTGGAGTCGATCCGGCCCTTCACCCACTCGGGGGCGTCGGTGCTACCAGCGATGGCGCTGCGGACGAGCTCTTCGTTCTCGCGCTTGGGTGCGGCGCTGCAGCTCGAGAACATGATGGTGGACAGGCTTATCGCCAGTCCAAACAGGGACTTGTGCATATGAGGTTCTTCTCCTGGCAGGGATTTCCAACAGACGGAATGCGCAGCTCCCCAGAACGTGACGACGCGTCTGCGGTTTTCTTGGCGGCGACGCTGTCCACGGAGCCGCTGCCGCCGCATGTCCAGGCTGGCGCTAGACTCACGCACATGTCGTCTCGCCTCTTCCTGCCCGTGCTCTGCGCGCTCTTCGTTGCGGCGATTGTTCCTTGCCAGCAAGCCCCCGGCTGGGCCGACGCGCCGCCGCAGCCGGGGACGCCGCCGGCGGTCCGCGACGCGGCCTGGGTGCGCGGGGACCTCGACCGGTTCGTGCTCGCGGAGCTCGAGGCTGCTGGTGAGCGGCCGTCGGCCGAGGCGGACCGGCGCACGCTGGCGCGGCGGCTGGCGTTCGACCTGACCGGGCTACCGCCGAGCCGCGCGCAGGTGCAGGGGCTGGTCGACGACCCTTCGGAGCAGGCCTACGAGCAGCTGGTCGACGAGCTGCTCGCCTCGCCGCACCACGCCGAGCGCATGGCCACGTACTGGCTCGACCTGGTGCGCTTCGCGGACACCACCGGCGTGCACGCCGACAACCCGTGGGACATCTACCCCTACCGCGACTGGGTGATCCGCGCGTTCGGCGACAACATGCCGTTCGACCGGTTCACGGTCGAGCAGCTCGCCGGGGACCTGCTGCCCGAGGCGACGCGCAGCCAGAAGGTCGCCGCGGCCTACAACCGGCTCAACCTGATCACGCGCGAGGGCGGCTCTCAGCCCAAGGAGTTCCTCGCGCGCTACATGGCCGACCGCGTGCGCAACGTGTCGACCGTGTGGATGGCGGCGACGGTCGGCTGCGCCGAGTGCCACGACCACAAGTTCGACCCGATCCCGACGCGCGACTTCTACCGGCTCGGCGCGTTCTTCGCCGACATCCAGCAGGTCGGCGTCTACTCGCAGGGTGCGGCGTAGGGCCGCTTCTTAGGGCCGTATCTCGAAGTGCCGACCGCAGAGCAGGAACAGCAGCTGGCTGCGATCGACGACGAGATCGCTGCGGTCGACCGGGTGCTCGCGACCGAGACGCCGGCGCTGCATGCAGCACAGCTCGCGTGGGAGCAGCAGACGCGCGCGGCGCCGCCTGCGCCGCCGGCGTTCGGCGTGTGGCGCGCGGCGGGCCCGTTCACGGGCGGCGGATTCGCTGAGGTGCACAAGACCGAGTTCGGCCCGGAGCGCGGCGTGGACGTCGACGAGCAGGTCGATGGCAAGCCGCGCTGGATCGCGCACCCCGAGTGGGCCGACGGCAAGGCCCACAAGCTCGTCGGCGGCAACACCGCGTATTACCTGCACCGCACCGTCGACGTGGCGAGGGCCCAGACCGGCACGCTGTGGTTCGGCAGCGACGACTCGATCCGCGTGTGGGTCGACGGCGAGCTGCGGCTCGACAAGCAGGTCTCGCGCGGCGTCGCGCCGGACCAGGAGCGGCTCGACGTGGCGCTGGAGCCGGGCCGGCACGAGCTACTGGTCAAGATCGCCAACGGGTCGGGCGGGTTCGGCTTCTTCTTCCGCGGCGAGTTCGCGCGCATGCCCGACGATGTGCTGGCGCAGCTCGACGTCCCGGTCGCGCAGCGCGCCGAGGCAGGCCGCGCGCGCGTCGCCGCCTACCACCGCTCGATCACGCCGCTGCTGGCCTCGCAGCGCAAGCAGAAGGAGCAGCTGCAGCAGCGCCGCGCGCAGGTCGTCGACAGCTTCGCGGTCTGCATTGCGACGGTCGCGACCGAGCCCGCGGTCACGCGGGTGCTGCGCCGCGGCGACTGGATGGACGACGGCGGTGAGGTGGTCTCGCCGGGCGTGCCGAGCGCGTTCGGGGCGCTGCCAGATCTCGGCCGCCGCGCGACGAGGCTCGACCTCGCGCGGTGGCTGGTCCAACCGGACAACCCGCGCACGGCGCGCGTGTTCGTCAACCGGCTGTGGATGCGCTTCTTCGGCCGCGGCATCGCGCGCTCGCTCGACGACTTCGGCGAGCAGGGCGTGCCGCCGACGCACGCAGGCCTGCTCGAATTCCTCGCGCGTGGCTTCGTCGACGGTGGCTGGGACGTGCGCGCGATGGTGCGCGCGATGGTCACCAGCGCGACCTACCGGCAGTCGTCCCGGTGCAGCGCGGAGCGGCCGAGCTTCGATCCCTACAACGCGCGGTTCTCGCGGCAGGCCCGCTACCGACACGACGCCGAGGTCGTGCGCGACCAGGCGCTCGCCGTCAGCGGCCTGTTGGTCACCGAGCTCTTCGGCCGCAGCGCGAAGCCGTACCAGCCGGCGGGTTTGTACCAGCACCTCAACTTCCCCAAGCGTCGCTACCAGCAGGACCAGGGTGAGATGCTCTGGCGCATGAGCCTCTACACGCACTGGCAGCGCCAGTACCTGCACCCGGCGATGGCGGCGTTCGACGCGCCGTCGCGCGAGGAGTGCACGGTCGAGCGGGCCCGCTCCAACACGCCGCTGCAGGCGTTGGTGCTGCTGAACGACCCGATCCTCGTCGAGGCGGCGCGCGCGCTCGCGACGCGCGCGATGCGCGAAGGCGGCGACGAGCGCCTGCGCTGGTTGTTCTCGGTGGTGCTGCAGCGCGCGCCGAGCGCAGGCGAGCTGGCGGTGCTGCGAGAGCAGCTCGCGCGCGAGCAGGCGCGCTACGCAGCGGACCTCGACGCCGCGCGCGCGCTGATCACGATCGGCGAGCGGCCCGCGCCGGCCGACCTCGATCCGCGCGCGCTCGCGGCGTGGACCGGCGTCGCGCGCGTCGTCCTGAGCCTGCACGAGACCCTCACCCGGAGCTGACCGCGATGGACGCCTTCGACGCACTCACGAGACGGAGCTTCCTCGGCGGCGGCGTGGCCGGCATCGGCGCGATCGCGGCCCGGCAGCTGCTCGGACACCTCGGCGCGCCGCGCGAGCCCGCGCGCGACCGAGGCGTGGTGTCGCCGCGGCACCACGCGCCGCGCGCCAAGCGCGTGATCCACCTCTACATGGCCGGCGGCCCGTCGCACCTGGAGACGCTCGACCACAAGCCCAAGCTGCGCGAGCTGCACGGCCAGCCGATGCCCGAGTCGTTCACCCGAGGGCAGCCGATCGCGCAGCTGCAGGGGCAGCGGCTGACGTGCCTCGGGCCGCAGCACCCGTTCGCGCGGTTCGGCGAGAGCGGCCAGGAGATCTGCGCGCGGTTCCCGCACATCGGCTCGGTCGCCGACGAGCTGGCGATCATCCGGTCGATGAAGACCGACCAGATCAACCACGATCCGGCGCACACGCTGTTCAACACCGGCAACACCAACCCGGGCCGGCCGTCGATGGGCTCGTGGGTCACCTACGGTCTGGGCAGCGAGTGCGACGACCTGCCGGGCTTCGTGGTGCTGACCTCGGTCGGCAAGGGCGGCCAGGCGCAGCCGATCGCCGCGCGGCAGTGGAGCGCGGGCAGCCTGCCGTCGCGCTTCCAGGGCGTCGAGTTCCGCAGCAAGGGCGACCCGGTGCTCTACGTGCAGAACCCTGCCGGCGTCAGCCGTGCGCAGCAGCGGGGCGCGGTCGACGCGATCGCCGCGCTCAACCGGCTGCACGACGAGCGCGTGCACGACCCGGAGATCGCGACGCGCATCGCGCAGTTCGAGATGGCGTTCCGCATGCAGTCCTCGGTCCCGGAGCTCGCGGACCTCGGCGCGGAGCCGCAGGAGGTGCTCGACCTCTACGGGGTGAAGGGCCAGGACGGCTCCTTCGCGAGCAACTGCCTGCTCGCGCGCCGGCTCGCCGAGCGCGGCGTGCGCTTCGTGCAGGTCTACCACCGCGCGTGGGACCACCACGGCGGGGTGAAGCGCGCCATCGACATCACCGCCGACGAGGTCGACAGGGCGACCGCGGCGCTGATCACCGACCTCAAGCGGCGCGGCATGCTCGAAGACACGCTGGTGATGTGGGGGGGCGAGTTCGGCCGCACGCCGATGGGGCAGGGCAACGGCCGCGACCACCACATCCGCGGCTTCTCCTACTTCTTGGCGGGCGGCGGCGTGAAGGGCGGCGTCAGCCACGGCGCGACGGACGAGCTCGGCTACCACGCCGTCGAGGACGTGGTGCACGTGCGCGACCTGCACGCGACGATCCTGCACCTGCTGGGCATCGACCACGAGCGGCTGAGCGTGCCGTTCCAGGGGCTCGACGTGCGGCTGACGGGCGTCGAGCGCGCGCGCGCGATCCGGCAGATCCTGGCCTGAGCGGGCGCGCCGCGCCCGGCCCTCAGGGCTGTTCGGCGCGCGGCGAGACGGGCTGCTGCAGCAGGCCGCGCACGGCGTCGAGCAGGCCTTCGCCCGAGATGGGCTTCTGCAGCACGGCGGGGCGCGCGGTCAGGCCGACGGCGTCGACGTCTGCTTCACCCGCGAAACCGGTGATGAACAGCACGCGGAGCTTGGGGTTCTGCGCGCCGATGGCCGAAGCGAGCTGCATGCCCGACATGCCCGGCATCCGGACATCCGTCACCAGGATGGCCAGCTCGTCGCCGAGCGCGCGCGCGTGCTCGAGGGCGCTCTGCGGAGACGTCTCGCTGGAGACCGCGAAGCCGGCGCGGCTCAGCACCCGGGCGGCGTGGCGCGCGATCGAAGGCTCGTCGTCGACGACCAGCACGCGCTGCTTGCTCGACGATGTGACGGGAGCGGGCTTGGAGATCTCGACGGTGGGCAGCTCGACGTCGCTGCCGTCGGCGACGTGCGTCGCCACCGGCAGGTAGACGTGGATGCTCGTGCCTTCGCCGAGTTCGGACTCGATGACCACGGTGCCGCCGCTCTGACGCGCGAAGCCGTGCACCGAAGGCAGCCCGAGCCCGTTGCCGTGCTGCTTGGTCGTGAAGAACGGCTCGAAGACCTGCTGCCTCACGTCCTCGGGCATGCCGTGCCCCCCGTCGGCGACCGTGACGCGTACATAGTCCCCGGCGGACACGTCCAGCTCTCTGGCCTCGTCCGCGCCGACGACGACCTGCGTCGCGGAGATCTGCACGTCGCCGCCCTGCTCGGTGGCGTCGTGCGCGTTGATCAGCAGGTTCTGCAGCGCCGCGACGAGCAGAGACCGGTCTCCGCGGACCATCGGGACGGACGCGCCGACGTTGCTCTGGAACGGACGGGAGTCCAGCTGCGGCGTCAACCGACGGGCCTCGGAGATCGCGTCCGTGAGGGAGATCAGCACCGGGTCGAGCTGCCGCTTGCCGCCGAACAGCATCAGCTGCTGGCTGATGGCGCCGGCCTGCTTGGCGGCCGATTCGATCTCGCCGACGCCTTCTCGGCCGAGCTCGTCGAGCTTGGAGTCGTGACGCAGGATGTCGGTCCAGCCCTGGATGACCGCGAGCACGTTGTTGAAGTCGTGCGCGACGCCCGCCGCCATGCGCCCGATGGCCGAGAGCCGCTGCCGCCGCGCGAGCAGCACGTCCTGCTCCTCGAGCATCGACGCGCGGCGCTGTAGCTCCTGCTGCTGCGAGTCGGTCTGTTCGACGAAGCGCATGCAGACCCAGAGCAGCATCGGAGACGCGATGACCGTGTGCAGGCCGAGCTCGATGAACTGCAGCAGGAACTCGGCTTCGTAGTCGGCGCCCAGGAAGAACGTCCTGTAGCCGAAGTGCAGGTGCTTGATGCTGAATGCGATCAGGCCGAGACCGAGCCAGACACGGATCGAGGCGAGCAGCGAACGACGTCGGAGGACCGCGACCCCGATCCACATCTGGAACGCCGCCAGGATCCAGGCGCGGGCGCCGACCTTGACCTTGAACCGCATCGAGCCCATGTCGATCACGTGCAGGAGCACCGTCGCCGCGACCGCGAGCAGCGCGAAGCCGCAGATCACGCGGAGCAGGCGGCGCTTGGAGAAGTCGTTGGAGTCCTTCCGCTCGCAGCCCCAGCCCTTGGCGAGCGCGTAGATCTGCAGCGCGCCGCTCGTCAGCGAGATGAGGCTGAGCCCGAGGCGGATCGGGTGCGACGGCTGGCTGACGAGGCCCATCCCGACGCTCGGGTCGACCGCGTAGAGGGCGAGGCCGCCGCTGGTGAGGTACACGGCGTGCGCGGCCCAGGAGACGCCCCACCAGCGCATCAGCCCTGACGACTGCCAGCGGCTGAGCGTCAGCATGAGCGACGCGATGAACGCACAGATCACCGCCTGGCACGCGTATTGGGCCAGGTAGCCGTAGACCAGTAACTCGACCTGTTCGAGCTGGAACGCCATGCCTGTACGGGGGGATCGCGGGAGGGCAGCGCGACGCAGCGCATCTGCTGGCGCTGCTCGTTGCCCTCCAGCATACCCCAACTTGGCGCGCTCGGGGGGGCGTGCCCCAGGCTCGGCGGCGTCGCCAAGTCCCTGCGAACAAGTGCGTAGGGACGGCCTGCAGGCCGCAGTCGGCTCAGCGCTGGCGCGCAGCCGGCTGCGATATGCGCAGCTCGCGGTAGACGCGGTCGAGCGCGTTGCGGTACGTCCACGCCGCATTGACGGCGTCTTCCCTCGCGCCGCGGTCCCTCGCCTCGAGCAGCGCCTCGGTGATCGTCGACGACAGCTGGTCCCCGGCGAGGCCGATCATCGCGTTGATCGTGACCTCGTAGACCCCTGCGCAGCCCTCTCGGTTGCCTTCGTTCCACATGCGGGCGCCGCGCTGGATCGCCAGCTCGTAGAGCGCGACGGCGGCCTCGCCCAGGTCCGCGCGTCGCGGGCTGCGCGGCTCCAGCGAGCCTGCGTCGCCGCCGCCGATCGGCTCGGTGATGACGCGGTCGATGAGGTGCACGACGCCGTTCTGCGCCTGGATGTCGGCCTTCACGACGCCGGCGCCGCCGATCTGCAGCTTGCGGTCGACGAGCTCCACCGCGATCGGAGCGCCCATCAGCGTGGTCAGCTGCTTCTTGGCGAGCAGGTCTCTCGCCGCGATGCGGCCCGGCACGACGTGCAGGCCGAGCACGCCCGCGAGCGCGCGCCGGTTGCCCGGCTCGAGCAGCGACTCGACGGTGCCTTCGGGCAGAGCGGCGAACGCGCTGTCGACCGGGGCGAACACGGTCCAGGGACCGTTCTCCGGGCCGAACTGGTCGACCAGGCCCGCGGCCTTCACGGCCGCGACCAGGGTCTGGAGCTGGTCCGTCTCGACCGCGATCGCGGCGATCGAGCGCGTCTCGGGCATCAGCACCTTGTCGACGACGTGCACGACGCCGCCGTCGAACGCCACGTCGGTCGCGACGATGGAGGCCCCGCCGACGGTCTGCGCGAGGTCGTCCACAGCCAGCTGCTGGCCGATCGCCGAGGCGACGGTGCGGCGGTTGAGGAGGTCACCCGACGGGACCGCGCCCGGCAGCACGTGGTGCTTGAGGATCGTGCGCAGCAGCTCGCGGGAGCGCGGCTCCAGCAGCGCTTTGACCGTCTCTTCCGGAAGCGCCCCGAAGGCCTCGTCGGTCGGCGCGAGGATCGTCACCGGGCCCTCGGGCAGCGTGAGCTCGGCGGCGGACACCAGCGCGAGCAGCTTGGAGAGGCCCGCGGCCCGCGCCACGGACGCGAGGTCGGCGCCGTCGCCCGCGTTCGTCGAGCCGCCGTCGCCGGCGCTCGCCTCGGCCCCGTAGGCGCGGATCGAGCGCAGCTCGAGCGCGAACGGACCGGCCTTCTTGTCCGACAGGGTCACGCCGATCGACTCGATGTTGGCGGCGTCCAGCGAACGCGCGCGTCGGACCTTGCGGCCGAAGCTGTAGAGCGTGAACTCGGACAGCGGCAGGCGGACGGTGGTCCACTCGCCGTCACGGGTCGCGAACGGCTGCTGGTACGAGCCCGCCATCGTGCGCACGGTGCTCTGGCGGATGTCGAAGTTGTAGGTGCGGCCGTCGCCGCGGACCTCCAGGACCAGGCCCTCGGCGCCGTCCATCGCGCCTTCGCGCACGGCGGTGCGCATCTGCGAGAAGCCGCCGTTGTTCTCGAGCGACAGCTCGCCGCTGAACCGCAGCATCCCGGGCTCGGG
>JBERSB010000069.1:0-3115 GCA_041236755.1 Luminiphilus sp.
GGCATCGGGAACCCGATGCGCTGCTCCTCGGGACCGAAGCCTGCGAACGACATGCCGACGTCGCGGAGCTGTAGGTCCATCTCCGTTTCGACGCTCGCCAAGTGGGGGTTCTCGAGGAACAGGTCGATGTCGCCGCGTCCCGCCGTCGGCTGCAGCGCCGCGACCACGTCCCGGCCGATGGGGAACGTGCGCAGCGCGGCGAGCACGTCCTTGTCGACGACGACGTCGCGGCCCTTCGCTTCGATCGTGATGCCCAGGCGCTCAGGTGAGGCGAGGTGCGTCATCCGTGCGCGGAGCGTGACGTCGCCGAGGTCGTCGCGCTGCGAGACGTCTGCCTGCAGCGTGCCGCCCTCGCGCTGCGTGTCGACGAACAGCCGCGCCTCGGCGCTGCGGACGACCGCGGGCAGCATCGGCGCGCGCACGTGCAGGCCGCTGCAGCGCACGTCGATCTCGAAGTGGGGGGCGACCGGGTTCGGAGCCGGCGCGGGCAGCCTGCAGATCAGGCGCAGCGAGTCCACCCGACCGCCGATGTCCAGCTCGGGCTCGTCCACGCCGGCGAGCCGGGCGAACCGGCGCGCCACCTCGGGGGTGCAGGCGACGCCTGCGGTCTGCAGCTCGAAGCGTGCGGCTCCCGTCGACAGGTCCACTTCTCCTCGGATCGTCAGCTCCGCAGCCGGCTCGACGAGGTGCAGCGATCCGTCGATCTGCAGCGCCGCCTGTTCCGCGTCGACGGGCGTCGCCGTGACCGCGATGCGGTCGACGACCAGCGGCGGCTCGTCGGGGACGAGGCGGAGCGACGCGGCCCCGGAGCGGAGCTCCACGACCGGAAGCCGCAAAGGCGCGCCTGCGGGCGCCGCTTCGGGGCGCGCGCGGAGGAGCTGCGAGAGCGTCGGCAGCTCCGGGCCCACGTCGAGCCGCACCCCCTCGAACACGACGTGGCGCGCCGCGATCTTGCGCGCGCCAGGATCGAACGACGCGTCGACGTGGCCCCGCTCGACGCGCAGCAGCGCGCGCTCGGGGGCGGTCGGATCGGTGACCTCGAGCCCTTCCAGCACGAGCCTGCCGGCCTTCACGTCGATCGATGTCGCTGCCAGTCGGGTCGGCGTCGCGAACGACTCCTGCAGCGCGCGACGCACGAAATCCGTCGCAAAATCCGAGTTTTGCAGCAACGCCCAGGTCGCCACCGCGAGCCCCGAGACGAGCGCGATCGACAACAGCAGGATGCGGCGCCAGGTCATGCGGGCGCGAGTCTAGCGGAACGCTGCGGCCATCGTGCGCGTTGTCTGGTGAGAAGCCGAAACCGTTGAATCATGCGATTCTACGTCGTTTGCGGGGGTTTGGAGCCGGTAGGCGCCAAACCGGTCCTAGCCCCCCAAGAACGGGGGTTTGGCGGCTGCCCGCCGCGCGAGAGGCGTCGGTCGTCGGTGGGTGGCCGGAGTTCGCAAATGCCGAGATCGGCCGCGAACGGCGGGTTTTGCCCGCAACTTTGCTGTTGACAGACCCGCGGCCTCCGTCAAACTGCGCGCCAGTTCGCGGGGGGCACGGCAACGGTGTCGTGACCGGGCGAACCGATTCCCTTTACAGCAGAGAAACAGAACATGGCTGCCAAGAAGAAGACCAAGAAGAAGACCGCCAAGCGCGCCGCTGGGCCGGTCGAGCTCATCATCTCGAAGTCGCGGACCAAGGCCGCGGTCAAGAAGTCCAACGTCTCGTCGGACTTCTACGGCGCGCTCGACAAGGCCGTGCGCACGATGATCGCGGGCGCCGAAGGCCGCGCGGTGGCCAACGGCCGCAAGACGCTCCGTCCGCAGGACCTCTAGTAGCGTCCTGACAGATTCGCCCGTCGCCAGCGCGCGTCAGCCGCTGGTGGCTGCGTTCCAGCCGGACGGTCAGCCGGCTCGCTCACGACCCGGAAGCTCTCTCTGAGCGTCCGGGTCGCGTTCGTTTCTGCAGGCAGCTGCGCGCTCCGTACGGTCGTGGCAGGCGCGCTGGCCGCGGTCAAGAAGCGCGGCGTTCGGCCTCACGGGGCGCGGCCTCGTCGAGGTCGTCCGCCACTCCGAGGCGCTCGTACGCGGCGCGCTCGGCGGCGATCAGCTCCTCGCGCATCGCTGCGGACAGCTCTTCGAGGTCCTCGTCCGAGCAGCCGGCCTCGACGCTCACGGGGTCGCAGTAGTGGATGTGGAGCCGCGCGAACGGCTTGGGGATCGTCATCCGGTCCCAGCTCTTCAGCCGCCAGGCGCGGTCGACCGCGACCCCGACGCCGAGCAGCGGCGCGCCGGTCGCACGAGCCAGCCACGCGGGTCCGATGTTGATGCTGTGGCGCGGTCCGCGCGGGCCGTCGGGGGTGATCGCCAGCTGCTTGCCCTGCTCGAGGGCCTCGTGCATCTCGCGCATGGCGCGCGCGCCGCGCTTGCTCAGCGAGCCGCGCACGATCGCGTAGCCGAACTTGTCGAGCGCGCGCTTGGCGAGGCCGCCGTCCTCGCTGGGAGAAACCAGCACCGAGATGCCGCGTCGGCAGTGCGCCTTGACGGGCATCAGGGTCAGCATGCGGCCGTGCCACATCGTGCAGATCCAAGGCCGATCGCTGCAGAACAGCGCGAAGCCGTCGTCGCCGCTGTGCTCGACCCGCCACGTGCGCGCGAGCAAGCGGTGCAGCAAGGGCGCCAGCGTCTCGACCAACACCGTCCCGACCCTGCGCCGGAACTTGCGGAACGCCGAGCGGTGCTTCTTGTTGCGACCCTGCGCCTCGCGCTCGGCGCTGCGCTGCGCCACCAGGCCGCGCCGTGCCTTGCGCTGCGCGCGTGCGTCCATGTGCGCAGCATGCGGGAAGGGGTCGTCGACATGGCGTGGAATAGCCAGTTTCTGCTACAAACTGAGGGTCGCTCCCGGACACAACGCATGCACTCCAGCCCCTCGGCAGCGCAGCCTGCCACGCCCGAACAACTCGCCGCCGTCGACGCGGCTATCTCCCGTCACGCAGCGACTCGGGGCGCGTGCCTGCCGATGCTGCACGCGATCCAGGAGTCGCTCGGCTTCGTGCCGCACGAGGCCGTCCAGCGCATCGCGGACGCCATCAACTGGTCGCGGGCCGACGTGCACGGAGTGCTGACCTACT
>JBERSB010000070.1:0-7215 GCA_041236755.1 Luminiphilus sp.
TCGACGTGCGCGATGATGCTGAAGTTGCGGATGAGGGACGGGTCGGTCACGTGGATGCGGGGCGCTGCGGGCGGTTCGGTCCCTCAGTCTCCGGGGCCTCTGCGGTCGGCGCCAGCGAGATCGGGCCGAGCATGGTAGGCCGCGAAGCGCAGCGGGCAAGCGGGTAAGGCGCGACCGCCGCCGACCGGACCGGCTGCGGCCAATGTGTGTCGCCGACTAGGAGCCGGCGCCCGCCTGCCTCACCGCGGCCGCCATCCTTCCAGCATGGCGCGCAGCGTGAGGTCCGGGACGCCCGCGTTGACGCCCTGGCGCAGGATGTCGAGGTGCGCGAAGTCGGGGCCGTTGACGCCGCCGTGCGCGGAGAAGCAGAACTCCGTTCCTACGGTCGGCAGCTCGCCCCGGATGTCGTCGCGCATGTTGGCCGGGCGGCCGTAGGGGAACGCGAGCCAGCGCTCGGCACCCGTCGCGCCCAGCCGCTGCTCGAGGTCGCCTCTCGCAGCGGCGACCTCGGCGAGGGCGTCGGCCCGCGGCAGCTCGGCGAGGTTGAGGTGGCGCGTCGTGTGGTTGCCGAAGGTGAAGCCCCAGCCCGACATGTCCCGCACCTGGTGCCACGTCAGCGCCGGCACCGTGCGCCCGAGCTTCTGTTGGTCCTGTGGGAACGCAGCGTCGGTCCCGACGATCTGCGTGCAGATGAAGAACGTGCAGGGCAGCGCCTCGCGGCGCAGCAGCATCGCCGCGAGGTGGTTGTCCGCGTAGCCGTCGTCGAACGTGAGCACGACGGCGGGCCGTCGGCGCGGCTGCCCGCGCTGCTCGAGCCAGGTCTGGAGGTCGAGCACGTCGTAGCCGCGCTTGATCAGCTGCAGCTGCCGGTGGAACTGCTCGACCCCGACGGTCACCGAGTCGACGAACTCGTCGCTGACGCGGTGGTAGAGCAGGATCGTCGTGTGGCACGTGCCGTGGAGACGGCGCCACAGGTTGCGCAGCGGCACCCAGGCGTGCAGCCATGCACGCAGCACGGCCGCCTTGGCGAAGCGTCGCAGCCCCAACGGCTCGCCGCTGGCAGCAGCCCGTCGGCGCGCCAGCCGGCGACGGACGGCGCGCTCGACGAGGAACGCAGGCCGCCCTCGGGTCGGCGTCGTGCCCACGCCCTGCGGCGCGGCTCGGCCTGCGCCGTCGCGGCACTGTTCGATCGCCTCGACGAGCACGTCGATGCTGGCCGCGTCCAGGCGCGCCTGCAGGCCGCCGATGCTCTCGTAGGGCTCGATCCCCACCTCGCGCTGGAGCAGCACGTCGCCCGCGTCGAGGCGGGCCACGACGCGGTGCACGCTGACGCCGGCGCTCTTCGCGCCGTCGTGCAGCTCCCAGAAGCCGGGCGGCATGCCCCGGTACTCGGGCAGCAGGCTCTTGTGGAGGTTGATCGTGCCGTCGGCGGGGATCTCGAAGAGCTCCTCGCGCAGGATCGGCGGACCGATGGCTACGCCGAGCCACGGCTCGAACGCGCGGACCGCCGCCCGGCACTCGTCCCCGTTGAGGTCGTCGAAGCGCGCGACGGAGACCCGCTCGAGGTCCTGCAGCGCGGGCAGGCCGACGCCGCCTGTGACCACGCGTCTCCGCCTGGAGCGGAGCTTCGAGGCCAGCTGGTAGAGCAGCTCGAGGGGGTACGAGAGCGGCTGCCGGCGCAGGCGCCGCAGCTTGCTGCCGAGCCACGGGCCGCGCGCGGCCTCGCCGCACACGACGAGCCACTCGATCTCGGGCAGCCGCTTCGCGATCGCCTCGACGGCTTCGACCGTCGCAGGCGTCGGTACGCGACCCGTGAACACGACGACGCGTCGCTCGTGTGGTTGCGGGGTGTGTCCTTCTCGCGGTGCTGTCACTCGGTCGCGTGGGGTCGACGACAGCCCAGTCTATCGACGCACAGGGCGGCGCGTGTCAGGGCATCTTGCGATGGCGCTGCAACCTACGACGCCACCGGCGCGACGGGGCGTTCCGAAGGGGTCAGCGTGGGCCTGACGAGACGCGCGCGTAGAGCTCGCAGTAGCGGCCGTAGCAGGCCTCGCGGTCGTACTCCGAGACAGCCCGCTCGCGGTTGGCTTCGCCGAGCGCCATGCGCAGCGCCGGGTCGCGCGCCAGGGCGTCCATCTGCTGCGCGAGGCCGTCCGCGTCGCCGACGCCGACGAGTGCTGCGCGGTTCTCGGGCGCGAGCATCGAGCGCACGTCTCCTACGTCGGTGCCGGCGACCGCGAGCCCGCTGGCCATGGCCTCGAGGAGCGACAGCGGCATCTGCTCGGTGTTGGACGGGATCAAGAACACGTCGGCGTCGCGGTAGTGCGGCGCCGTGTCCTCGACCTTGCCGACCAGGTCCACGCGGTCGGCGACGCCGAGCGCGGCGATCTCGGCGTGGAGGTCGACCTCGTCCGGACCGTCGCCGACGAGCACGAGCCGCGCGCGCTCCCGGCAGTCCGCCCGCGCCAGCGCCGCGACCGCGAGGCGCTGGTTCTTCTCGGGTCGCAGCCTGCCCACACAGACGAACACCACGTCGCCGTCCGCTGCGCGCTGCGGGGCCGGCCGGAAGCGCTCGGTGTCGACCCCGTTCGGGAAGTAGCGCAGCAGCTCGCCCGCGCCCCACTCCCTGCGCGCGATGGACGCGAGCCCCTCTGAGGGCACCACCAGCGCCTGGACGGGGCGGATCAGGAACCGCCGCGCGAGGTTCCGCCGCAGCAGGCGCCGCTGGACTTCGTCGGGGCCGAAGCCGTCCTCGTGGTGGATGACCGCGCCGAAGCCGACGCGCCTCGCGGCGAGCAGCCACTCGATCGAGCCCCAGTTGTAGGTCAGCAGCGCGTCGGGCGCGTGCCGGCCGATCGTCTCTCGCATCGCGCGCGTGCGCGCGCCGAGCCCGCCGCTGAGGTCGACGTCGATGCGCTCCCAGCACACGCTCGGGTCGACCTGACGGAGCGCGTCGTAGCAGGCGTCGTGCGCGTAGAGCACGTGCCGGTAGCCGGAGCCGAGCATGGCCATCAGCTGGACCGCGCGCAGCTCGCGGCCGCCCTCGCTCCAGGACGGCGCAGCGTGCAGCAGGACGCGAGCGCGGCCGTCTTCAGGAGGTGCCTGCTGCAGCGATTCGGGCATCGATGGGTGGATCAGCCGACGGCTGACCGACGTCGGAGGATCCCGCGCTGAGGGCCGTCGATCAACGACGATCCTGCCCTGCGGGCTTCGGACAGATTGCGCGGGGCGGACAGCCAGGCCGCGCTAGACTGGTCGCAGATGCATCGGCGACACCAGCTGCTCGTGACGTGCATGGCGCTCGCGGCGTGCAGCTGCGCGCGTCGCGACCGTGTCGAAGTGGCCGTCGAGCACCGCGCGGACGGCAGCGTGGCGGCGAAGGGGGAGGTCTTTCGCGGTCGGAAGAGCGGCAAGTGGGTCTACTTCCACGTCGACGGCTGGAAGGAGCGGGAGGTCTTGTACAGCGAGGACGCGCCGTGGAGCCGAATTCGCTACCACCCGAACGGAGAGGTCGCGGACTGCGGCGACCTCGTCGACGGACAGAAGGACGGCGTTTGGCGTTACTACGCAAGCAGCGGCGACCTCACGATGGTCGAGACCTACAAGGCCTGCAGCCTCGTCAAGCGATTGGACCTGCTGGAGGAGCGGGTCAGCTACTTCTACGACAACGGCCAGATCCGTCTGGTGGGCACGTTCCGCGACGGCCGTGAGGACGGAGACTTCGTCGCCTACTACGACAACGGCCAGAAGAAGGAGCAGGGCGTCTACCGCGACGAGAAGCGCGACGGCGTCTGGGTCTTCTGGAGCGAACGCGGTGACCTGCTGCGTCGCGAGGTCTGGCGCGACGGGGTGCAGGTGCGGTAGCGAGGAATCTGCGCACACCTGGGATGTCAGGTGTCGCCGGAGCCGAGTCGCAAACTCCTTCCAGTTGGCACCCTCGGGATCTGCTTTGCGTCTACCGCAGCGCAGAATGGTTGCTGTGGCCTCTGGTCAACTGGCGCGTGGCTAAGGAACAGCGTCCGAGCGATCCGATAGCCGCTGTTGGCCGGTGACGCTGCTGGAGTTAGCCTTCACAAGCTCGACACACAACGCGGCGCCGATTCGGAGCGAGCGGATTCTATAGAAACCGCAACGAGTGGCAGCAGGGACCTAGCAGGTTGTAGATGGAACATTCGATCTCACATCCAATGCCAGCAGTCTCCGTGGTGTCGCCGGTCTACGGGTCAGAAGAGACGCTGCCAGATCTGTGTCACCGGCTCCGACATGCCTTGAACTCCATGGGGGTCAGCTATGAGGTGATCCTCGTATTTGACTGCAGTCCGGATCAGGGCTGGGAGCGCATTGTCGAGGAGTGCGCGCGAGATCCCGCAGTGGTCGGCGTCAAGCTGTCACGTAACTTCGGGCAGCACTACGCCATCACCGCCGGGTTGGCGCAAGCTCGGGGAGAGTGGGTCGTTGTCATGGACTGCGACCTGCAAGACCGGCCAGAAGAGATCCCGAGGTTCTACGAGAAAGCAAGGGAAGGCTACGAGGTAGTCGTCGGCCAGCGCGCGGAGCGGCAGGACAGCTTCGGCAAGCGGCTCTCTTCACGCCTGTTCCACCGGGCGTTCAGGCTGCTGTCAGGCATCGAGACGGATGCGTCGGTCGCCAACTTCGGGATATACAGCCGAAAGGTCATCCAGGCGGTCTTGAGCATGAATGAGCCCTACAGGCTCTTCCCCCTGCTCGTACTCTGGCTGGGCTTTACGCGCACCGAACTCGAAGTAGAGCACAGCCAGCGAGCAGCTGGCGATTCTGGCTACAGCTTCAAGAGCCTCTGCCGGCTCGCTGCCGACGCGATCTTGTCATTCTCGAACCGTCCGCTCCATCTGACCGTCGTCTTCGGAGCAGCCGTCAGTCTCTTGACGGCGCTAGCGGGCGCGACCTACTTCGGGATGGCGCTACAGGGCGTGTTCGCAGTCTCCGGCTACGCCTCGCTCATCCTCTCGATTTGGTTCCTGAGCGGCGTCATCATCTTCTTCCTGGGAGTTGTCGCTATCTACGTCGGCCGGCACTTCACCATGACCAAGGGCCGTCCGCTCTATGTCGTCGAACAAGTAGTCAGGTCCAACGCGGACAGCGAGAACTGAAGGGCGCTGCAAGGAGCAGAGCCGTGCTTGGGGGTTAGCGCATGCGGCCCTACATGTGGCCTAAATGTGGGCTTTCGCGGGCCCGTGCAGCTCAGTGGGCGCGTGTGGCAAAGGACCTTACGCCGTCGAGCACCTTGGCCTGATCATCGCCGAGGCTCCAAAACATGGGCAGCCGCACCAGCCGATCCGAGACGTCCGAAGTCACGGGCAGTGGATGGGGCGTCTTGCCGAGTCGCTGGCCCGCTGGAGAGTCGTGCAGCGGGACGTAGTGGAACGGTGTCATGATCGCCAGTGAGCGCATGTGCGTGATGAACGCGTTTCGCTCGTCGCCGTTGCGCCAGAGCATGCAGAACAGGTGACCGTTGTGCTGATGTCGATCCGAATACGTTGGGAGTTGGATCTGACCAGTTGATGCGAGCGGCGCGACGGCCTCAGCGTATGCATCCCAGAGCCGCAAACGGTGCTCCCGGATCTCCTGGTGACGCTCGAGCTGGCCGTAGAGGAACGCAGCGATCAGCTCGCCTGGCAGATACGACGAGCCGATGTCGACCCAGGTGTACTTCGCGACCTCTCCCCGCTGGAACCCGCTGCGGTTGGTGCCCTTCTCGCGGATGATCTCGGCTCGCAGCGCGAGTTCCGGGTCGTTGACGACGAGCGCGCCGCCTTCGCCGCTGATGATGTTCTTCGTCTCGTGGAAGCTGAAGGTGGCCATGTCCCCCAGGCTGCCGCAGAGGCGCCCGTCGTAGGTGGACCCCAGCGCCTGCGCAGCGTCCTCCACCAGCCGCAGGCCGTGCTGTTGCGCGAGTTGCTGCAGCGGCTCTATGTCAGCTGGATAGCCGGCGTAGTGCACGGCAAAGATGGCCTTGGTGGCGTCGGTGACCGCGCCGGCAGCAGCTGCGGGGTCGATGTTGAACGTGTCCGGGCAGATGTCGACGAAGACAGGCGTCGCTCCGCGCAGCGCCACGGCGTTCGCCGTAGAGACAAACGTGAAGGACGGCATGATGACCTCGTCTCCGGGGCCGAGGTCGCACAGGATCGCGGCCATCTCGAGCGCTGCGGTGCAGGAATGGGTCAAGAGGACCTGGCCGCCGCCGCTCAGCTTTGAGAGCAGGCGGCTGCACTGCTGCGTGTAGTGGCCGTCACCGGAGAGCTGCCCGCGAGCGATGGCGTCTCGGATGTAGTCGAGCTCTTCGCCTGCGATCGAGGGACGGTTGAACGGGATCATCTTGGCTTCATCCAGGGTCGTTGATCGCCGGCGCGATCTGGCAACGAACCTGCCCGATCACGACGCTCGCACTACATACTACATCTCGCCATGGCACCAGGAGCAAGAAGAGGGGGCTCTTCAAAGTGGACTGTCGCGACCATGGCAAGCGGCGCGCTTTTTGCGCGACGAGCGCTAGCTTGCCGTCAGACGGGCGCACCCTCGCAGGTCGTAGAGCAGATCTCGAGACGTCGCTTGCACAGATGATCCGTGGCGTTGGTTGCGTAGGTGCAGGCGCATGCTGAAGGTCAGGCGATGGTGATCAAAATACTGCTAAAGAAGATGGGGAGACGGTGACGCCATTTATCCTCCCCGACATGTCCGTAGAACTCGTACGCGTGCAAGAGAAGCACTACGAATTCATTCGTGAACTCCGAACGCGCGAAGAGAACGCGCGGTGGTTTCTACAGCAGGTGAGCATCACGCCCGCGCAGCAGAAGGCCTACATGGAGAGTCACGCCTCAAATTATCGGGTATGCGAGGTAGACGGCATTCCGGCGGGGTATGTCGGCGTTATTGACGGTGACATTCGAATATGCACGGACTCGGCATTCGCCGGTAAGGGCGTCGGCAGCTTCATGCTTCGCGCGATCATGCGCGACTATCCCGATGCAACTGGGCAGATCCTGAAAGACAACGTGGCCAGTCGCAGACTGTTCGAAAAGTGCGGCGTGCCCTACAAGGTCATCTGAACCCGACTGTAGCAGCACCCGCAAGCCTGCCGAGCGTGCGTCCCGCTCCCGCAGGCCCTACTGGACGGTGAACCGCGCGCCGAGGAACCCTGAGAACGACGGCGTGACCCCGCCATTTCCGGGGCAG
>JBERSB010000071.1:0-17737 GCA_041236755.1 Luminiphilus sp.
CCTCGGGGCGCCGCAGCCACTCGGTGAGCGTCTTGCCGTCCTCGCGGCGGGTGAGGTCGAGCCAGTTCCGCGCAGCGCGGATGTTGCTCTCCTTGTGCCGGACCTTGTCCGCGAGCTCGGGACCGACGAGCCCCCACTGCTCGGCCAGCGGCGTCAGCCGGCGGTCGGCGTTGTCGCTGCGCAGCAGCAGGCGGAACTCGGCGCGGCTGGTGAACATCCGGTACGGCTCCTGCGGGTTGACGCGGCAGAGGTCGTCGATCATCACGCCCAGGTAGCCGGTGGCCCGGTCGATGACCACCGGCGCCTCGCCCCGCGCGAAACGCGCCGCGTTGAGGCCGGCGACCAGCCCTTGGCCCGCGGCCTCCTCGTAGCCGCTGGTGCCGTTGATCTGGCCCGCCGCGAACAGCCCGCGCAGCCCGGCGACCTGCAGGTCTCCGCGCAGCTGGTCGGTCTGGATGTAGTCGTACTCGACCGCGTAGCCCGGGCGCAGCAGCTCGACCTCTTCGAGGCCCGGGATCGTGCGGAGGAACTCCATCTGCACGTTCGGCGGCAGGCTCGTGCTGACCCCGTTGGGGTAGATCTCGTCCGAGTCCCGGCCCTCGGGCTCGAGGAACACCGGGTGCGCGTCCTGGTCGGCGAAGCGCACGACCTTGTCCTCGACGCTCGGGCAGTAGCGGGCGCCGGTGCCGACGATCGCGCCGCGGAACATCGGCGACTCCTCGGCGTGCGCGCGGATGATCTCGTGCGTGCGCGGGGTCGTACGCGTCGTCCAGCAGTGCAGCTGCTCGACGTCGAGGCGCTCGGTGCGGAACGAGAACGGCACCGGCGGGTCGTCGCCAGGCTGCACGTCCATGCCGTCGAAGTCGATCGTCGACTTGCGCAGCCGCGGCGGCGTGCCGGTCTTGTGCCGGCCCAGGCGGACGCCGAGCCCCGCGAGCGCGTCGCTGATGCGCGCCGCGGCGGGCTCGCCGTGGCGGCCGCCCGCCTCCTCCCATCGCCCGGCGAACAGCTTGCCGCCGAGGAACGTGCCCGTCGTCAGGACCACCGCCGGCGCGTGCAGGCGGCTGCCGTCGTGCAGCTCGACCCCCGCGACCGCAGCACCGTCTGCAGACGTCACGAAGCCGACGGCTTCGCCGCGCAGCACGGTCACGCCCTCGTAGCCGAGCACGCGCTTGCTCATCACGCGGTTGTAGGCGTCGCGGTCACACTGCGCGCGCGGCGAGCGCACGGCCGGCCCCTTGCTCGTGTTGAGCATGCGGAACTGGATGCCCGTGGCGTCGGTCACGACCCCCATCTCGCCGCCGAGCGCGTCGACCTCGCGCACCAGCTGGCCCTTGGCGAGGCCGCCGATCGCCGGGTTGCACGACATCCGCCCGATGGCGGCCGGGTCGAGCACGACCACCGCCGCGCGCGCGCCCGTGCGGGCCGCCGCGGTCACCGCCTCCACGCCGGCGTGGCCGCCGCCGACCACGATCACGTCGAAGTCACGCGTCACGGCGCCCTGCATACCCCACGCGAGGGCAACCGTCACTGTCGGAACAGCACGAACGCGCCCGACGCGTCCGGCGTTCCGGCGTGGTCTGCTCCCGCCGCCTGCCCGGCGATGTGCCAGGTGCCGCGGATCCCGCGCCCGTCGGCGTCGAGCTGCCCTTCGTAGCGCACCCGGTGGTCGAAGATATCGAACCGCGCCTCGGCCTCCTCGTCGACCCAGGCGGTGATCGAGTGCGTGCCCTGGTAGCGCTTGTCGAAGGCGACCCGCGCGCCGTCGACGTCTCCTTCGACCACCGAGAACTCGGGCAGCACGCTCATCTGCTCCACGGTGACGGCGCTGCCTACGTCGCCCGCGCCGTCGACCGCGGGGACCTCGGCGCCGCTGCTCAGCACCGTGTCCTCGTCGCGCATCTGACCGACGAAGCCGGAGCCCCGCTGCGCGACCTCCATGCTGATCCCGTGGCGACGGCCGTCCTGCTCGTAGAACCCCCGCCAGCGGCCGCTGATCTCGTAGGCCTGCTCCATCGCGCCCACGCTAGGCGGCAGCGCGTCCGGCGCCAAGCGGCGCCCCGTGTCGGCAGAGCGACCGCGCGCGAAACAGCGCCGGATCAGGCTGCTTCGAGCGCCTCGGAGCGCGCGTAGATCGCGCGCAGCAGCATGCGGTGACGCAACACGTAGTTCCACATGACCACGTCATCGGCCGCTCGCGGAAACGACTGAAGCGCCCGGGTTCTCCGGGCGGCCCGGCTCGCTGCTGGCGCTCGCTCGCGCGCGCCTCCTACAAGGCGGCGATGCGCGCGCGCTCGATTCTGCTGCTGACCGCGGCCGCCCTCGCGGCGGCTCCCGGCGCCGTCCAGGCGCAGGTCTCCCTCAAAGACCTGCCCGAGATCGCCCGCGCCCGCGCGGAGCGCATCCGCCCCAAGCAGGTCGCCGCGCTCGAGCCCTTCTGGGCGGACCTCTCGCTGGCCTACGAGGGCAACGAGGAGTTCCTCGACCGCCGCATCCGAGAGGCCGCGGACCTCGGCGACAGCGTGATCCCGCTGCTGCTCGAGAAGCTCGATCCGACGGTAGCCAAGGACACCACGGAAGCCCTCGCTGAGAACTGCCGGCGCGTGCTGCAGCGGCTCGATCCGGGCTCTTACGTGGACGCGCTGGCGGAACTGTGCAAGAGCCCGAACTCGGGAACGCGCGTGCATGCTGTCCAGCTCCTGGGCTTCGCACGCGTCCCGCAAGCCACCAAGGTACTGCTGGATACGCTGGAACGAGAGTCTGGGACGTGGCGCGTGACCCACGTCATTCGGGCTCTCGAGCGACAACAAGCCCGGAGCGCCGCGCCGCAAGTCGTTCGCCAGCTCCAAAGCGAGAGCCGCGACCTGCGCGCCATGGTGCTCGACTATCTCACCGCCGCCCGCGCCGACCAGGTCCGCGCGACCGTGATCCAGGCGCTCGGCGCCGAAGAGTCCGTCCGGCTGGTGCCGCGCTACATCGCCTACTTCCGCCGCTGCGTGCGATCCGACGACGCCGCGGCACAGGCGCTGCTGCCGCTGCTGGAGCCCGAGCGCCTCGACTGGCAGGACACGCTGGACCTCGTACGCGCGCTCGCGACCGTCGCGCCGGAGCGGCACGAGCCGACCCGGCGCCGGATGGAGGAGCTGATCGAGGCCAACGACACCAGCTCGATCGCCGTCCGCGCAGCGGTGACGCTGCGCGCGCTCGGTGACAAGGGCGGCATCAACAAGGTCAAGCGCAAGCTCGACGACAAGCTCCGACGCCGCAAGCGCGAGGCGGCGCTCTACGAGCAGCGCGCCGGCCTGCTGTTCGAGACCGGCGAGTTCGGCGACGCCGTCGACGACTACGAGAAGACCCTCGAGTTCGCCGACGGCGCGGCGATGGCGCGCCGGGCGTACTACGGCCTGATCAAGAGCGACGCGCGCCGCCGCAAGATCCAGAACGTCGTCAAGCACATGAAGGCGTCGCGCATGAGCGTCGGCGAGTTCGAGGAGCTGGCGGAGCAGGACGAGCCGTTCCGCGAGGCCATGAAGCACGACCGCGTGCAGTCCTACCTGCGCCAGCTCCGCAAGCGCGACGGCTGAACCTCCCCGGAACGCCGCCGGTGCGCGAGGCGCTGCGCAGACTGCGCCCCGGGCCGTTTGTCGCCTTGACCCCGGGCGCCCCGACGCCGAAGATGCTCGGCCTTTTCGCCGATCCGGCGACGCCACGAGCCCTCCCGCGAGCAAGATCCACATGGAAGTCCAGGTAGCCGAGAACGGCCCCTGCAGCCGCAGCCTGCAGATCAAGATCACCCCCGACCAGGTGTCGGCCTGCCTCGACCAGGTCTACGCGTCGGCGGCCGAGCAGGTCCAGGTCAAGGGCTTCCGACCCGGCAAGGTCCCGCGCAAGATGATCGAGAAGATGCACGGCGACGCGCTGATGCAGCAGGCCAAGGAGCAGCTGCTCAACCGCTACGTCGGCGAGGCCTGCCAGGAGCACGAGATCCAGCCGCTCGGCCGGGTCAAGGTCGACGACTTCGAGACGCTCGAGGTCAAGTCGGGCGAGGGGTTCGAGTTCACCGCCCAGGTCGACGTGCGGCCCGAGTTCGAGATCCCCGACGCCAAGGGCGTCGAGATCCCTGCCTTCGACGGCGAGGCCAACGACGAGGACATCGACAACGCGCTCAAGGAGGTCGCGCACCAGAAGCGCAGCATCCAGAAGGTCGACGAGGCCGTCGAGGACGGCGACTTCGTCAAGTGCGACTACACCTTCGTCGACAAGGACGGCGGCGAGGTGCACAAGAAGACCGGCGTGCAGCTGAACACGCGGATCCCGATCAACGGCGTCGAGGCCGAGGCCTACTCCGAGGCGCTGGTCGGCGGCAAGAGCGGCGACGAGCGCGAAATGCCGATCACGTTCCCGGACAACTTCGAGAAGGAGGCCGTCCGCGGCACCGAGGGCACGGTCAAGGTGCATCTGCACGAGGTCATGCGGGTCGCGCCGCCGCCGATCGACGACGAGCTCGCCAAGGCCATGGACTTCGAGAGCCTCGAGCAGATGCGCGAAGACCTGCGCAGCCGCATCAGCGAGGAGAAGGAGCGGCTCGGCAAGCAGTCGCAGGAGCAGGCCGCGCTCGACCACCTCGCCGAGGCCGCTGGCATCGCGCTGCCGCCGTCGCTCGTCGAAGAGCAGCAGCAGTCGTCGCTGCAGGCCTACGGCCAGCGGCTCCAGCAGGAAGGCGTCCCCGTGGATCAGATCCGAGAGCGCCTCGAGGCGGCCAAGGACGAGTCCCTGCAGGACGCCGAGCGCAGCGTCCGCATGTTCTTCTTGATCGACGCCATCGCCCAGCAGCAGGAGCTGACGGTCGACGAGTCCGAGGTCCAGGCGGAGCTGGAGGCGATCGCGCAGGCCAACAGCGGCCCCCAGCAGCAGATCACCGCCGCCCAGGTGTTCTCCCACCTGCAGGAGCAGAACCGCCTCGGCGAGCTGCAGCTGTCGCTCTTGGAGCGCAAGGTCCGCAAATTCCTCAGAGAGAACGGCCGAGTCGTCGATAAGAGTGGCAGTTAGTAGCCGACCCGGGCCCCGCGAGGGACTCCCCCAGGAGCAAGCAAGTCCATGAGCAACGCCAACATGTACACGATCCCCACCGTCATCGAAAAGACCGGCCGTGGGGAGCGCGCCTACGACATCTACAGCCGCCTCCTCGAGGACCGCATCGTGTTCATCGGGACGCCGATCGACGACGGCGTCGCCAACGTCGTGATCGCGCAGCTGCTGTTCCTGCAGAAGGAGAACAAGAACCAGGACATCAACCTGTTCCTGAACTCGCCCGGCGGCAGCGTGACCGCGGGCCTCGCGATCTACGACACGATGCAGTTCGTACAGTGCCCGATCGCCACCTACTGCATCGGCCAGGCCGCGTCGATGGGCGCCGTGCTGCTCGCCGCGGGCTCCCAGGGCAAGCGCCACGCGCTGCCGAACAGCCGCATCATGATCCACCAGCCGTGGGGCGGCGTCGGCGGCACCGCGCTCGACATCTCGATCCAGGCGGACGAGATCCTGCGCCTGAAGGACACGCTGAACCAGATCCTGAGCAAGCACTCGGGCAAGCCCGTCGAAGAGGTCGCCAAGGACAGCGACCGGGACTTCTTCATGGGTGCTGCGGAGGCCAAGGAGTACGGCCTGATCGACGAGATCGTCGAGACCGCCAAGTGAGGCCGTGAAGCCCCGCGCCGGTTGCGCTAGGCTTTGGGATCGGTGACGCGCCGGCAGCGCGCCCGACAAACAACGAGATGGCAGGCAAGGGCAAAACGGTCGAGCGGTGTACGTTCTGCGAGAAGTCGCGGCACCACGTGCAGTCGCTGATCTCGGGCCCGCCGGGCATCTACATCTGCAACGAGTGCATCGAGATCTGCAACACGATCCTCAAGGAAGAGGACCGCAAGCAGCAGGGCGACAGCACCGCCCCGACGTTCGTCAAGGACCTCGTCCTCAAGGACAAGGTCCCGACGCCTGACTACCTCGTCAACCGGCTCGGGGACTACGTCGTCGGCCAGGAGTACGCCAAGAAGGTGCTCGCGGTCGCCGTCTACGGCCACTACCGGCGGCTGCACGCGCGCTACCACAACCCGGACCTCGAGCTCGAGAAGAGCAACATCCTGCTCGTCGGCCCGACCGGCTCGGGCAAGACCCTGCTCGCCCGCACGCTCGCCAAGATCCTCGACGTGCCGTTCGCGATCGCGGACGCGACCACGCTGACCGAGGCCGGCTACGTCGGCGAGGACGTCGAGAACATCCTGCTGAAGCTGCTCCAGAGCGCCAACTTCGACGTCGAGCGCGCGCAGCAGGGGATCATCTACATCGACGAGATCGACAAGATCGGCCGCACCACGAGCAACGTGTCGATCACGCGCGACGTGTCCGGTGAGGGCGTGCAGCAGGCGCTGCTCAAGATCCTCGAGGGCACCACCGCCAACGTGCCGCCGCAGGGCGGCCGCAAGCACCCCGAGCAGAGCTACATCCAGGTCAACACCGAGCACATCCTGTTCATGTGCGGCGGGACCTTCCAGGGCATCGAGCACTTCATCTCGCGCCGCCTCGGCCAGAAGATCATCGGCTTCGCCGGCAACGAGGAGGAGGAGCACGCGCGGCACCTCGTCGACAACGAGGGCAAGCCCCTGGTCACCAGCCAGGCAGAGCGCGACCGCGTGATGCCCTACCTAGACCAGAAGGACCTGATCGACTTCGGGCTGATCCCCGAGTTCGTCGGTCGCCTGCCCGTGACCGTGCCGATGCGCTCGCTGACCAAGGACGAGATCTTCGGCGTCATGACCCAGCCGAAGAACGCGCTGGTGCGTCAGTACAAGGCCATGTTCGAGCTCGACAACGTGCAGCTCGAGTTCACCGACGAGGCGCTCGGCGTGCTCGCCGGAGAGGCCATGAAGCGCGAGACCGGCGTGCGCTCGCTGCGCTCGATGTTCGAGGAGGTGCTGCTGGAGCTGCGCTTCGACATCAGCAACCGCAAGGGCGAGCAGGTGGTCATCACCGGCGACTACGTGCAGGACGCCCTGGGGCGCGGGCCCGAGCCCAAGCTCCCGCGCGCCAAGCGCGACTCGGCGTAGGCTGGTGGCGTGAGCGACGCGCCCGAACACGCCCCGAGCCCCGCAGAGGACGCGGCCGCCGCGCCCTCGGCGCGGAGCGCGCTGACCGACCTCAGCGACGGCGACCTGCAGCAGCTGGTCGTCGAGCTGGGCGGCAAGCCCTTCCAGGCCCGGCAGGTCGGCCACTGGCTCTGGAAGCACGGCGCCGACTCCTACGAGGGGATGCGCAACGTGCCCAAGCGGCTGCGGGACGCGCTCGCCGAGGTGGCCGATGTGCGCGCCACCAGGACGGCGCGGAGCGACCTCGCCGACGACGGCACCGAGAAGCTGCTGCTCGCGCTCCGCGACGGCGACACCGTCGAGTGCGTGATCATCCCCGACGGCGAACGCACGACGCTGTGCATCTCGACGCAGGTCGGCTGCCCCGTGGGCTGCGTCTTCTGCGCGTCGGGCATGTTCGGCGTGCGGCGCAACCTGACCGCCGGCGAGATCGCCGAGCAGGTGCTGGTCGCCCGCGCGCGGCTCCCCGAGGGCCGCCGCCTGACCAACCTCGTGGTCATGGGCATGGGCGAGCCGATGCTCAACCTCGACGGGCTGCTGCCCGCGCTGCAGCGCGTACACGACCAGGAAGGCCTCGGCCTCGGCGCGCGCCGCATCACCGTCAGCACGTCGGGCTACCCGCGCCAGATGGCGCAGTTCGCCGCGGCGGACCCGAGCTACAACCTGGCCGTCTCGTTGCACGCGGCCGACGACGCGCTGCGCAAGGAGCTGGTGCCGACCGCGGCCCACTCCGTCGCCGAGATCGTCGCCGCCGCCCACGCCTACTTCGGCGTCAAGGGCCGCGAGGTCACCTACGAGGTCGTGCTGCTCGAAGGCAGGAACGACCGCCGCGCGGACGCCAACCAGATGATCGACCTGCTGCGCGGCATGCCGTGCACGGTCAACCTGATCCCGTGGAACCCGGTCGAGGAGATCGTCGCAGCGCACGGCCTGCAGCGGCCCTCGTCGCAGCGGGTCGACGCGTTCGCCGAGCACCTGCGCCAAGGCGGGCTCAACGTCACGGTCCGGCGCCAGCGCGGCGCCGACCGCTCGGCGGCCTGCGGGCAGCTGCGGCTGCGCGACGCGGCGGGTTAGCGCCGCTCGTTGCGGGCGCGCTTGCCGTCCTTTCTCGGCAGGGCCTCTCGCGCGGGCGCGGCCTCGTGTTGCTTGGGCGCCTTGGCCTGCGCGCGCTGCCCGCGCCGCACGTAGTCGACGCGCACCTCGGCGCCCTTCTGGATCGCGCCGAGCGCGCGGGCAACGTCTGCCGCGGAGCGGATCTCCTCGTCGCCGATCGCCACGACGATGTCGTCGGGCTGCAGCCCGCACAGAGCGGCGAGCGAGTCGTCCGGGACGGACTCGACCATCAGCCCGGCAGCGCCGAGCTCGAGGTAGTCGCGCAGCGCCGCCGGGATCGGCTTGGTCGTCACGCCGAGGCGCCGGCCGGCTGGCGGCGCTGCGGACGGCGCGGGGCCGCCTGCGCGCGGCAGCCGCAGCGCACGCGGCACGGCCATGTCCCAGTCGAACGCGCGCTCGAGCTCGCCGATGCGGCTGCGCAGGCTGTCCGGCGCGCCGCCGAGGCCCTTGAGGCCGATCGAGAACCCGTCGCCCTTGAGCACGCCGGGGTGGTTCTTCTGGAAGGTCTCCATGTCGGGCGCCTCGTAGACCTTGGTCTCCGACTTGCCGTCCTTGCCCTGCTCCTGGACCTCGACGCGCACGCCGTCGGGCCCCATCTGCACGCTCATGCTCTGGCCCGAGCGGTCGAACACCCCCGGCCCCATCTGCGACTCCAGGTCCTTGAAGAACGGCTCGTCGAAGAACCGACGGCTGGGCACGTCCAGGCCCATCTCCTCGAAGCGCTTGAAGATGCGGTCGAACTCGGCGCGGATGTCGCCCGGTTCACGCTCCAGGCGATCGCGGTCCAGGCGGCCGCGGTCCAAGCGGCTGCCGCCGCGGCGGCGCTCGACGATCTCCGGCTCGGCGCGGTCTCCTTCGGCGCGGCCCTGTCGAACGCTGCGCTCGACGAGCCCGCGCGCAGGCGCACGGTCGCCTCGACGCTCGGCGCCGATCTGTCGGAGCAGGCGCTTGGCGCGCCACTGCACTTCGCTGTCGGCGGGCTCGGCCGCCGCAGCCTTGAGCGCCTCGCGCGCCCGCTCGCCCAGCTGCTTGAGGCGGTTCTCGGCCTCCAGCCGGGCCCGGTAGCTGTCGCTGCCGAGCTGTTGGATCCACTTGGAGACGTCGGCTTCGGCCGCGCGCTCGGCCACACGCTCCGGCGGCGGCGTCGGCGCCTCGGGAGCCGGGCTCTGGGCGGCCGCAGTGGCCGCCACGAGGCAGAAGGTCGTGCGGAACAAGGTCATCTGCAGCAGGTTCGTGCTCATGTCTTCCTCCTCGGAATGATCGGGGTGGGAGAGATCGGAGTGGGCGCGCCCTGATACGCCCGCGCGCAGCGAAGACTCCCCGCGCCGCTGCTGAATTCCAGGCGCCGTCCCTGCGCTAGACCTCGACCGGCGTCCCCATGTGCCGGAACTTCTGGTAGCGCTGCTCCATCAGCTGGTCCTTGGGCAGCGCCTTCAGCTCGGTGAGCCAAACCTCGAGCTGTTTGCGCACCAGCTCGACCGCGCCCTTGTTGTCGCGGTGCGCGCCGCCGAGCGGCTCGCTGATGACCTCGTCGACCAAGCCCAGTCGCAGCAGGTCCTTGCTCGTCAGCTTCAGCGCCTCGGCGGCCTCGGGCGCCCTCTCGCCGCTCTTCCACAGGATCGCGGCGCAGCCCTCGGGCGAGATCACCGAGTAGTAGCTGTTCTCCATCATGCCGACGCGGTCGCCGACGCCGATGCCGAGCGCGCCGCCCGAGCCGCCCTCGCCGATCACCAGCGAGATGATCGGCACCTCGATCGCGAACATCTCGAGGATGTTGCGCGCGATCGCCGCGGCCTGGCCGCGCTCCTCGGCGCCGATGCCAGGGTAGGCGCCCGGCGTGTTGATGAAGGTCACGATCGGCAGCTTGAGCTTCTGCGCGAGCTTCATCTTCTCGAGCGCCTTGCGGTAGCCCTCGGGGTGAGCGCAGCCGAAGTTGCAGGCGAGCCGGTCCTTGACCGTCTTGCCCTTGCGGTGGCCGACCAGCAGGAAGCGGTGCTCCCCCATCGTCGCGAGGCCGCAGACGATCGCGCGGTCGTCGCCGTAGAGCCGGTCGCCGTGCAGTTCGACGAAGTCGTCGAGCATCAGCGCGATGTAGTCCTGCGTCAGCGGGCGGTCGGCGTGGCGCGCGACGTTGACGCGCTCCCAGGGCGAGAGGTTGGCGTAGACCTCCTCGGTCTGACGCTTGAGCCGCTCTTCGAGCAGCTCGATCTCGTCCTGCAGTTCGAGGTGCGAGCCGCTGTTGAGGCTGCGCAGCTCGTCGATCTTGGTCTGCAGGTCCGTCAGGGGCCGCTCGAAGGCGAGGCCGTCCTGCGCGGCCGGCTTGGTCGAGGAGTCGCTCCTGGGCCCTGCAATGCTACGCCTCCGGGTCGATCCCCGGCAAGCGCGCCTAGAGGTCGTATTCCTTGATCTTGCGGTACAGCGTCCGCTCGCTGAGCCCCATCGCCTTGGCCGCCTTCTGGCGGTTGCCGCCGCAGAGCTCCAGGGAGACGCGGATGTGGTGCTGCTCGACCTCCTGCCACGTCTTGCCGGCGAGGAACTGCCAGCCGTCCTGGTCAGTCGGCAGCGGCGCCCAGATCTCGGGCGGCAGGTCCGAGCGGGTGAGGATGTTGCCCTTGGCCCGCACCACCATCGACTCGACCGCGTTGCGCAGCTCGCGCACGTTGCCCGGCCACTCGAACTGCACCAGCGCGACCAGCGCGTCGCGGTCGATCGATTCGACGTCCTTGCCGTGCAGCTTGGTGAAGTGCTCCAAGAAGTGCTGCACCAGCAGCTTGATGTCGCTGCGGCGCTCGCGCAGCGGCGGCAGGTCGATCGTCACGACCTTGAGCCGGAAGTAGAGGTCCTGGCGGAACGAGCCGTCCTGCACCTTCTGCAGCAGGTCCGCGTTGGTCGCCGCGAGCACGCGCGCGTCGACGGGCCGCACGCGGTTGTCGCCTAGCCGCGTCACGGCGCGCTCTTCGAGCACGCGCAGCAGCTTGATCTGGGTCTGCATCGGCATCTCGCCGACCTCGTCGAGCAGCAGCGTGCCGCCGTCGGCGTACTCGAACTTGCCCTCGCGGTCGCCGACCGCGCCGGTGAACGCGCCCTTGACGTGGCCGAACAGCTCGGACTCGATCGTGCCCTCGGACAGCCCGCCGCAGTTGATCGCGACGAACGGCCGGTCCTTGCGCGCCGACAGGTTGTGCACCGCGCGCGCGATCAGCTCCTTGCCGGTGCCCGAAGGGCCGAGGATGAGCACCGAGGCGGCGGTGCCGGCGATCTGGCGCACCAGCGACAGGGTGCGCTGCATCTTCGGGTCCTGCCCCACGATGCCCTCGATGCCGTAGGCCCGCTCCATCTGGCCCTTGAGGTCGTCGTAGGCGACGTCCTTGTCGTGGTCCTCGAGCGACTTGTTGACCTTGGCGCGCAGATCCGCGAGGTCGACGGGCTTCTCGACGTAGTAGGTCGCGCCCTGCTCCATTGCCTGCACCGCGACCTCGCGGCCGCCGTGGCCTGTCAGCATCACGACGCGGCAGTTGGGGTAGGTCTCCTTGGCGGCCGCGAGCACGGCGAAGCCGTCGGTGTCCTTCATCACGAGGTCGGTGACCACCACGGCGAAGCGGCGCTCCTTCAGCATCGCGACGGCCTCGGCGCCGCCTGCTGCGACGGTGACCTCTACCGGCAGCACCTCCAGCGCTTCGACCAGCGCCTCGCGCAGCGCGTCGTCGTCGTCGACGACCAGGATCGGGTTGATTCTCATTCCGTTGCTTGGGGGGTGTCTGCGCCGCGCGTCGGCAGCCGCAGCGTGAACTGCGTGCCCTTGCCGGGCTCGCTCTGCAGCATCAGGCCGCCGCCGTGCTCCTCGGCGACGCGCCGCGCAGTCGGCAGCCCGAGGCCGGTGCCGCCCTTCTTGGTGCTGAAGTAGGGCTCCAGGACCCGCGACGCCTGCTCTCTCGGGATGCCCTCGCCGGTGTCGGTCACGCGGATCGAGACGTGGTCGCCGTCGCGCTTGGTCGAGACCAGCACCTCGCCGCCTGCAGGCGTCGCCTCGCGCGCGTTGCGGATCAGGTTGCCGACGGCCGCCTGCACGTGGTCCCAGTCGCAGGCGACCGGACCGAGCGCGGCGCCCGGGTAGAAGCGGAGCGACACGCCGGCCTCCTTGGCCTCGAGCTGGAGGAAGTCGACGAGCGACTGCAGCTTCTGGTTGAGGTCGATCGAGGTGAGCTTGGGCTCGGGTGCGCGCGCGTAGCTGAGAAACTCCTCGAGGATGGTCTGCAGACGGCGCACCTCGGCCTCGACGGTCGAGAGCCGCTTCTGCGTGCGCTTGTCGCGCGTCGACTCCGCCTCGCGGAAGTCCTCGAGCACGAGCTGCAGGTTGAGCCCGATCGTGCTGAGCGGGTTGCGCACCTCGTGCGCGAAGCCCGCCAACAGCGTGCCCAGCTGCGCCAGCCGCTGCATCCGAATCCGGGACAGCCGTTCTTCGCGCTCCTGGTTCGCCATCGAGTCGCGCAGGATAGGAGGCCAAGGCCGCGAAAGCTCCCCCGCGGCACGGTTTCCGCCGGGCCGCGCGCGGGCTAAGGTCGTGGCATGCCCTCGCGACGAACGCCGCTTGCCGACGCCGACCGCAGCGCGCTGTGCGGCGAGGTCGTAGCGGCGCTGCGCCGCGGCGAGCTGTGCGCGCTGCCGACCGAGACCGTCTACGGCGTAGCCGCGCTGCCGAGCGCTCCGGGCGCCGAGGAGCGGCTGCGGCGCTGGCGCGGCGACGGAGATCTCCGACCGGCGACACTGCACGTCGCCGACCGCGCGGACCTGGCGGCGCGCTCGCTCAGGACACAGGTCGGCGCGGAGCGGCTGATGGACCGCTACTGGCCAGGGCCGCTGACGCTGTTGCTCGCCGGAAAGAGCGACGAAGAGGTCGCGGTGCGGCAGCCCGCGCACGCGTTCACGCGCGAAGTCATCCGGGCCTGCGGTGAGCCGCTCTGGCTGACGTCGATCCCCGACCGCACGGGCACCGCCATGACCGACCCGGCGATCATCGCAGCGCGCCTGCAGGACGACATCACGCTGCTCGTCGACGACGGCGAGTCCCCGCTCGGCGCGATGTCGACGTTGGTGCGGGCGATCGGCCCGGAGCTCGAGGTCCTGCGCGAGGGCATCCTCTCGCGCGCCGAGGTGCTGCAGGCCGCGGCCGACCTCATCCTGTTCGTCTGCACCGGCAACACCTGCAGGTCCCCGCTCGCCGAGGCGTTCGCGCGCGCCGCGACGGCGCAGGCGATGGGCGTGCCCGAGGACCGCGTGCTGGCGCGCGGGCTGCGCTTCGCAAGCGCCGGGACCGCGGCGATGCCCGGCATGCAGGCGAGCGAAGGCAGCCTCGAGGCGGGCGCCGAGGTCGGCGTCGACCTCACCGCGCACCGCAGCCAACCGTTCGACCCGTCGATGCTGCTGCGCGCGGTCAAGATCTACTGCCTCTCGGACAGCCACCGCAGCGCGCTGCTCGCCACGGCGCCCGACGCCGCAGACCGCGTCGAGCTGCTCCGCCCCGACGGCGCGGACATCGCAGACCCGTTCGGCGGCGACCTCGACATCTACCGCGCCGCGCGCGACGAGATCGCCGCGGCGGTGCAGGCGCGCGCCACGGAGTGGTGGCCGTAGGGCCTCAGGGCGCGCAGCAGGCTGCCAGCGCAAAGGCCGCGCGTCGGCGCTGGCGTCGCCCGCTGCGCTACCTCGCGGGAACGCTGCTCGCGGCCACGCTGGCGGCGATCCTCTACGGCGTCGCCGTCTGGGTGCTCGGCTGGATCCCGGTGAACGCCGGCTACAAGCAGGCCGCGCGAGGCGTCGCCGTGGTCGTCGTCTCCAACGGCATCCACACCGACTTCTACCTGCCGGCGCGCCACCCGGCCAAGGACTGGACCCGCTTCGCGCCGCTCGAGGACATGACGCGCGGACCGCGCGAGGCTCCGTATGTGCTGGTCGGCTGGGGCGACCGCGGCTTCTACCTGGACACGCCGACCTGGGACGACCTCAGCGTCTCGACCACGCTCGCCGCGGTGTTCCTGCCGACGCCTTCGGTGATGCACCTCTACTACCACTACTACCTGCCGCCACCGGGCGAGGCGTGCGTGCACCTGTGGCTCCGCGACGAAGAGTACGCGCGGCTGGTCGCGTATCTCGAAGCAGGCTTCCGCCGCGGCGACGACGGCGCACCGATCCTGCTGCGGGGCCGCGGCTACACGCCGGGCGACGTGTTCTACGAAGGAGTCGGCAGCTACCATCTCTTCCACACGTGCAACAACTGGGCGCGCGGCGCGCTGGCGGCCGCCGGCGTGCGCCAGCCGGTGTGGTCACCGCTCGACGGCCCGATCTTCGAGCAGCTGCGCCCAGCTAGGTAGCGTCCGGCGAAGTAGCGCCCGGCTCGACGCTAGCCCTTGTCGCCGACGCTGCGCCGCTGGTCACGCATCAGGCGCAGGTACTGCCGCTTGGTCATCATCGGGTGGCCCATGTAGTCGCCCGATTCCTCGACGTCGCGGAGCACCACGGTGTCGCCCGCGAAGCGGCAGTCCGAGGCGATCTTCAGGTGCCCCGCGACGCCGACCTGGCCCGCGAGCACGCAGCGGTCGCCGATCGTGGTCGACCCCGCGACCATCGCGCCGGCGGCCATCACGACGTCCTCGCCGATCGTGCAGTTGTGCGCGATGTGCACGAGGTTGTCGAGCTTGGTGCGCGCGCCGATCGTGGTGACGCCCAGCGTGCCGCGGTCCACCGCGGAGTTGGAGCCGACCTCGACGTCGTCGCAGCACACCACGTGGCCGAGCTGCGGGACCTTGTGCCAGGTCGCGCCCTCGCGCGCGTAGCCGAAGCCGTCGCTGCCGACGACCGCGTTCGGCTGCAGGATGACGCGGTCGCCGAGCACGCAGCCGTGGCCGACGGTCGCGTTGCTGTGGATCAGGCAGTCCTTGCCGAGCGTCGCGCCGTCGCCGACCGTCGCGCCGGCCATCACCGCCGTGCCCGCGCCGATGCGACAGCGGCCGACCGAGGCGTTCGGGCCGACGTGGACCGGCGCTTCGAGCTCCGCGTCGGGATGCACGAAGGCCGTGGGATGCAGCTCGTGCGCACGCGCCAGCGGCAGCGGGTGGAAGTGCATCGCGACCTTGGCGTAGGCGACGTCGACGTCCGGGACCACGATCAGGCTCGCGCTCGTCTCGAACTCTTCGGTCGCGAGCAGCGCGCCGACGTCTGCGGCTGCGGCCAGCTCCTGGTAGCGCGGATGCCGCACGAAGCCGATCCGGTCCGCGGCGGCCGCGCGGCGGTCGCAGAGGCCGACGATCCGGCGGTCCCCTGCTCCGACGAGGCGGCCGCCGACGAGGTCGTTCAGCGCGGCGACGGTGGCTTCGGTCATGGGCGGCGATTATGCCTGCGGCGCAGCTGACTTGCTGCATCCAAGCGGCGCGAACGTGGCCACTTGGGATCGAAGGCGATCCGGCCGCCGAGGTGCTGTTCGAGCGCGCCGCCCGCCAGGGCCCGGACCTGCAGGTCGTCGTCCAGCAGGAGGTCTGCGAGCAGGTCGCTGCCGGTCGGGTGCGCGCGGCTCCGCAGCGCGATCGCGAGGCGTCGCCGGCCCTCGACCGACAGGGTCGCGGCGCGCGCGCGCAGGCCGCGTGGCATCGGCAGATCGGATCGCCAATAGGTCAGCAGCTCCTGCCAGCGCCCCGTGGGCAGCAGCACGCGCGCGATCTCCGCGAGCACGAACGGGTCGGCGAGCTCCCGCAGCGCCAGCGCCATGTCGGCGTCCAGGCGCGCGAGGCGGAGCTGGCCGACCAGCGCGCACGCGCAGCGGCTCGCGAAGCGCGCGCGCAGCCCGACCGCGAGCGGGTCGCTGCCGCTGCAGCGGCGCGCAAGGCGCTCGGACACCGTGACGCGGTGTTCGTCCTCCAGGTCCCCGACGGCCTCGGTCGGCCGCTCGAGCGCGCCGAAGACGTCGGGCGCCGACCGGAAGAACGTCGGGTCGAGCGCGTGCGCGCAGCGCGCCTGCAGCTGCGGGTCGCGCAGCGGCGCTCCCTCGGCGCCCGCGAGCCCCAGGGCTGCCTGCAGCGCGGCGCGCGGCGCGCCGATCGGGGCGAAGCGCGCGGCGATGGCCGCTGCCGCGCTGCGCCCGGCCGGATCGTCACCGAGCGCCCGCACCTGCTCTTCGGCGCGGCGCAGCTCACCTCGCTGCGCGCTCCACCAGGCGCGCAGGCTGCGCGAGCCGGGTCGCGCAGCCTCAGGCTCGACCCACTGCGACAGCACGGCGCGCGCGCTGCGCAGGTCGAGCTCGCCGCTTGGCCGCGAAGGATTCGCGCTTGGCCGCGAAGGATTCGCGCTTGGCGGCCGAGGTTTCGCGATTGGCGGCGAGAGCGCGCCGACAAACGCGCGCTCCAGGTCCTTCGGGCTGCCCAGGTGCGCGCGATGCAGGGTCCAGCGCGCGCGCTCCCCGAGCCCGCGCCCGCCCGCCCACGCGGTCGGCCGCGCGGCCGCGCTGACCAGGACCGCGGCGTCGCCGACCGCGTAGACCCCGTTCCAGCCGTGCGCCGACGTCGCCGCGCGCAGCAGCCGCGCCAGCAGCGCGGCGTCGCTCCGGTCGAGCGCGAACGGCTGCAGCACGACCCCGTCTCCGACCGCGCGCCGCAGCTGCCGCTGGAACGCGTCGCCTGCGCGATGCGCCGTCACAGCGCTCGGGAGCTCGCACACCGCGATCAGCTGCCGCGCGCCGTCGGGCACCCCGGCGAGCGCCCGCGGCGCCGCGGGCCGCGTGGCCGCGTGGCCGCCGGGAGGAGGCACGGGCCCGTCGGCGCTGGCCTGAGGGGCCAGCGCTGCAGCGTCCGGCCACGCGTCGCGGACGTCGACGACCCAGCGCGCCGCGTCGCGCAGCGCGGGCGCGCCGCGGCCCGTGCCTCGCCCCAGAGTCGTGACGACGTCGCCGTCGCGCGCGAACGCGTGGACCAGCGCCAGCAGCAGCGGCTCCTCGTCGCGGTCAGGTCCCGCCGCGGCCAGCAGCGCGCCGCCTACGCGCAGCTGGAGCTCCTGGTCGCTGCGGAGGTAGTGGAGCGATGCGTCGCCGGCGCGCGCGATCACCACGCCGCGTTCATCCGCGCCCGGCGCCTGGAGCCACGTCAGCGCGAGAGCGACCGCAGCAGCACCCAGCGCCAGGCCCGCGCGGCGGCACGCGAGGCCACCCAGCACCGCGACCAACACCGCCGCAGCAACAGGCGCCTGCAAAGGGGTCGGCGCCGCCAAAGCCGCCACGGTCAGCGCGATCGCGGCCAGCCCACCCCAAGGAAGCCGGCCGTGCCCGCGCGGCGAACCGTCACGCGCAGAATCGGGAGACCCAGCAACCAGCAAGGCTGTGACGAGCGGACCGAGGGCCACCGCAGCGATCAGGTCGAGCCGCTGCAGCTGCGCGCAGACAGAGGCGGACGCACCAGCCGCCAGCGCCGCGCCGGCGACCGCGGCGGCAGGAGACCCCCGCA
>JBERSB010000072.1:0-4747 GCA_041236755.1 Luminiphilus sp.
TCCATGACGAAGCTCAAAGGAGAAGGTGCAGGGAGCAGCGCTCCGCGCTTGTCGTGGCCGCGCAGGATCGCGGCCGCGTCTGTCGGCCTCGCGGTCTCCGTGCTGTTCCTCGAGCTCGGCTGCCTCGCCGTCGTCGAGGCGGGGGTCATCTCGGCGCGCGTGCCGAACTACGAGCTGACTTCGGTGGGCGGCGCGTTCTGGGGGGACTACCACCCGGGCTTCGGCGCGTGGCATCCGCCGCACGCGAGCTACCGGCACCAGAAGGCGTGCTTCGACGTGACCTACGAGAGCAACGCGTATGGCGCGAGGGACATCGAGCGCGCAGAAGAGGCCGCTGCGCCGCGCGTCGTCGTGCTCGGGGACTCGTTCATGGAGGGCTACGGCGTCGGGCTGAACGCGCGGCTCTCCAACGTGCTCGAGGCGTCGACGGGGGTTCCGCACCTCAACTGCGGCACCAGCGGCAACGCAGGATCAACGCACGCGTTCGCGCTCTACCGCGAGCTGGCGTCGCGCTTCCGGCACGACGCGGTGCTGTGCGCGATCCTGCCCGACAACGACTTCGACGACGACCTGCCGGCAGCGGGTCGCTACCTGCCCTACTGGCACGGAGACGGCCCCGACTACGAGTTGCGCTTCCCGGTCGCGTCCGCGGAGGACTCCAGCTACCGGAGCCGAGGTTCGAAGTCGAGCGGGTTCGACTTGGAGCACGCGCTGCGCGAGTTCACCTACACCAAGAACGTCGTCGACTTCGTCTACTCCGCCTACAAGCAGCGTAGGGCCCGCAACAAGGCGCGCGCTTCGGACGCCGACAGCTGCTTCTTCCGCTACTCGCCGGCAGAACTCTCGCGGCTCAAGCACTCCTACCGAGAGCTCGCCGCACTCGCAGCGCCGCGCCCGGTCGTGCTGTTCACGATCCCGCGGCTCTCGGACTTCGCGGCCGCCGACGACGGGCGGACGCCGCTGGACCAAGAGCTGACGAAATGGAGCGCAGGCATCGACAACGTGCACTTCGTGCCGCTGCTCCCCGAGCTCTCGCGTCGGTTCGGGGACGATCCGAGCGCGCTGTTCTTGTCTTGCGACCCGCACTGGAGCGAGGTCGGACACCGCGCCGCGGCGGAGATCCTTCGCGCTGGCGTCGGCGAGCAGCTGTACGGTGCTTCCAAGAAGCGTTGACGGGCAGCCTCGCTGCGGGTGCGCGCGGGGAGAGGCCGGACGTACATGTTGCGTGAACTGTCGATGCGCGGCTTGATCGTCTGAGACCTCGTCGCGACGACGTCGGCATGAAGGAAGCCAAGTCGTCCCTCGCTGGTCTTGTATGTCTCGTGCCCTTGGCGACTGCGGGTCTTGCCGTCGCACAGAGCGACGTCGGTGTGGCGCCGCATCTGCTCTCGCGGGTGGATCCGGCGCCATGGCATGCAAGTCGATTGGAGCGCGAGATCCCTGTCGTGGAGGGCTTCGCGCCGCAGCGCGCCCGCTTGGGGCTGGCGGCGTCGCTGCTCAACAGCGACTCGGATCTGGATGACTCTACGACGTTTCGCCTGGACGCAGAGTTCGGGTTCCGCGTCAACCGTGAGGCGTCGGTTCAACTGGAGATCGGTGGCCTTGTCGGCCTCAGCTACTTCGAGTCGGGAACGACGGACATCACGGGTGCCTACCTGGGGCCGCAGGCGCGGGTCTACTTCAACGCTCGCAACAAGGTCCAACCGTGGGTCGGGCTGGCCGTTGCTGCTACCTCGACGTCGATCTCCACGGCCCTGGCCGACGATTCCTACTCGGGCAGCTTCGTCCGGTTCGGGGGAGGCGTGTCGATCTTCACGTCCGACCGGGTCGCCTTCGAGGTCTCCTTGGAGCAGTCCGCCACGGATTCGGATCTCTACAACGACCCGCTCGAGCAGACGCTGCTGAAGTTCGGGATCAGCACCTTCTTCTGAGGGCGGACCCAGTCGGGCTTCCTTGCCTATTGGCGGATGCGCCGCACCAGCTCTCGAAGTTGTGCGGCTTCAGTCATCCCGTCAGCCTCGGGCACCCTGAGGGCTGCGTCGACGGTTCCGACGGTCTCGCCAGAGCCGGCATCGATGAACTGGCCGGTCAACTCGACCACCTGCGCAGGCACGGCTTCCCTCGCGATCTGCTTGATCATGTCCCGCATCTCCTGAAGAGAGAGCATGGGTGCAGATCCGGGCTCGTTGTCCCCCGCAAGTGGTGTGGGCTTGTCCAGAGGGGGGAGGGTGATCGGCTGCGCGGGCGGAACGCCGCCCAAGGCTGCGAGTTGGCGCTGCTTCGCGTCCGCGAACCGCGCCTCCATGGCGTCGCGCCACGTGGTGTGTTCGCGCAAGTAGTCCCTGTGCGACGCTTCGTACTGCTGACGTGACGCGCGGTAGGCCTGCAGCTCGGCGTTGTAGCGTGCGGCCTTCTCATTGTAGGCGTCCAGCTTCTGTAGCTCTCGCGGGACGTCGAGCTTCACGACTTCGCGGCTGTCTCGCGAGAAGCTGTAGGAGGTGACGACGAAGACGGTATTCACCCGCTCGTCGTGTGCTCCTGCTGCGGTTGCGAGGCGACCGATCGCGTTCTGGATGTTCAGCTCGAGTCTGGCTTCGCTGCTGAGCCGTGAGAGTTGGGGAGAAGGTCTCTGCAGGCTCATCCCCGACAGGTCGTGCCGCCTGTCCAGCACGACTGCGGCGCTCGACAGGACGCCGTAGTCCGTTGTCGGGATACCAGCGGCGAGGAGGCTCGAGATCAATGCGGTGCGTGACTTCGGGCCGAGGTCCTTCGACGCGACGAGTGCCACGTTGCCGAGACTCGGTGGAGCCTCGGTTGGTTGGCTGTCGTTCGCGAAGTCGCTGCTCCAGAGGCTCCTCCAATCGACGTCTGTGGCCTTCGGGAGCGCGTATCGAGGGGCGCGCGGCGCCGAGGGCGGAAGGGGCGCGGTCGGCGGTGGATCGATGGTCGGCGGTTCGATCTTCGGCGTCGCGCACGAAGCGAGGATGCAAAGGGCGACAGGCAGGAAGCGGAGGAGCTCGGTCAGTCTTTCCATGTGTTCTGCAGGGTTTCTGTTTCTGCAGGCGAGGTGTTGTGAGCGAGTGCGCTTCAGCCCGCTCCCCGCTCCGCAATGCTAACCTGATCTGGAAGGCCAACGCCAGGCATGAGAACGCTAAGCTCGCCCACGTGCCAAGCCCGCTCCTCGTCCGGCTCGCGTTGCTCGCAACGCTCCCCGTCCCGATCCTAGCCCAGTCGCCGCCGCCAGGCTTCGAGCAGGTGGACTTCGACGTCAAGATGGGCGTGCTGCCGGGGCAGCTGCGCTTCGACACCGAGTCGTTCACGGTGGCGCCGGGGAGCAGGGTCAAGCTCACGTTGTCCAACACCGACGCGATGCAGCACAACCTCGTCTTGTGCGCGGCCGGAGACGGCGTGGCCGCGCGCGTCGCCGCCGAGACGTTGAAGCTCGGCGCGTCCGCGAGCGAGAAGCAGTACGTGCCCGACATGGACGAGGTGCTCGCGAGCACCAAGGCCATCTTCTTGGACCAGCAGGACACGATCTGGTTCCGGGCGCCGAAGGTGCCGGGTGACTACGCCTACGTCTGCACGCTGCCCGGCCACTCCTACCCGATGAAGGGCGTGATGCACGTCGGCGCAGGCGCGAAGGCCAGCGCCGAGGTGCCGATCGAGAACCTCCGCTACCGCGTCTTCCGCGGCAGCTGGAAGCTCCTGCCCGACTTCTCCGAGCTGACCCCGTTCCGTGAAGGCGACCTCGAAGGGGGCCTGCTCGACCTCGCGCCGCTCCGCGTCAACAAGAACTTCGGTGCGGTCTTCACGGGCATCCTCGAGGCGCGCGCCGCAGGCGAGCACACCTTCTTCCTCAACAGCGACGACGGCTCGCGGGTCTTCGTCGACGACAAGGAGGTCGTTGCCTACGACGGCATACACGGCGCCAGCGACGAGCAGCGCGGCGCGGTCTCGCTCGCGGCGGGTCCGCACCAGCTGCGGGTCGAGTTCTTCCAGGGTGGCGGCGGCCAGTCGCTGGTGCTCGACGTCGCCGGCCCCGACGGCGAGCGCCGCAAGCTCTGGACGCGCAAGCAGCGGCCCGCGCGGGTGACGCCGATCGCGGTGCACCACCATCCCGTCGTCATGCGCGTGCACGTCGAGGGCGCGTCGGCGCGTTCGATCGCGGTCGGCATGCCGGGCGGCATGAACTACTGCTTCGACGCCGCGCGGTGCTGCGTGCAGTTCGGCTGGGCGGGCGCCTTCCTCGACGTCGGCCCCGACCGGGACAACCGCGGCGGCGGCTCGTGCAAGACGCTCGGACCGCGCTTCTCCACAGGGGACGCTGGCTGGCCGCTCGCGGCTGCGCCGGGCGAGCGCAGCCCGGCGAAGTTCGTCGGCTACCGCACGATGCCCGCGCCCGCGTTCGAGATCGACTGGGGCGGCAGCATGGTGACCTGGGAGATCGAGCCTGCGCCAGAGGGCGTCGGGCTCCGCTACACGTTCACGTTCGAGGCGCCGCTCGCGCACGCGGCGACGTTCTCGATCGACCCGGACGGCCTGACGCTCGCGTCGCCGCTCGGTCCGTTCCGCGGCGGTCGCCTGGCCGTCCCGGCGGGCTGCGAACAGTTCCAGGTCACGATCCAGAGCACGGAGGGGGTCCGATGATGCGCGCCACGATCTCGCTGTCCGTTGCCGCGTGCGCGGCGCCGTTCCTCGCCGCGCAGCAGCCCGCGGTCATCCCTGCCGGCTACACGGTCGAGACCAT
>JBERSB010000073.1:0-8943 GCA_041236755.1 Luminiphilus sp.
AACTGCACGGCTTCATGAAGCGTGAGATCCCGGGCTCGGGCCCCGTCAACGCGTTCATGCTGGTCAACGACGCGTGCGGCTGCAACGGCACGCCGAAGATGAACGAGATCGTCTTCTGCATGCTGCCAGACGGCGTCACCGAGGAGGTGCACGAGGGCGTCGTGACCGTCACAGGCACGCTCTACGTCGGCGAAGAGCGCGAAGACGGCGTCGTCATCATGATCTACCAGATGGACGCCGACAAGATCACGACGACCCAGTGAACGCCACCTCCTCTACGCGGCTGCTGCTCGTCGCCGCCGTCACCGCCCCGCTGATCGCGTTCTGGTCGACGGATCCGCAGGATCCCGGCCAGGAGGACTGGGTGGCGCATGTCAACAAGGCGTGCACGTCGCGCCGCTACGGCAGCCGCCTCGCCGCAGCGCGGACGGTCGCCGACGGCGGCGACGACGCCGTCAGCGCGATCGCTTCCTACTCCGCCGACAACGGCCGCAACGCGCTGCCGGCGTCGCTCGTCGACGCCGTCGCCGACAGCGGCAAGGCTGGTCCCAAGGTCTCCCGGCTGCTCTGGGACTGGACCATGGACGCCGACTTCTACTGGCGGTCCTCGGCGATGCGCGGCCTGGCGCTGCGTGCCCCCACGTATCGGCGCGCGGCCGCCGACGGCGGCGAGGCCGGCCTCGACCCGTCGCAGCTCGACTACCTGATGTCGGTCCGCGCCGAGAACGATCCCGCGTGGCTGATGCGCACGCACGCACGCTTCGGCCTCGCGCTCCAGGGCAAGCCGCTCGAGGAGCTGTTCGCGATGCCCGAGTCCGATCCTCGCGCGCGAGTGCGGCTCGCGACGCTGCTGCTGGGTCAGGGGAAGGTCCCGCCGATGCAGCCGCTGTTCGACGCGCTCGCCGACGAGCGCACCTTCCTCGGCACGCCATGGGGCAGCAGCCTCGGGACGGAGGCGAACAAGGCGCTGCGGCGCTGGCTGGGCGACGCGTTCCCGAAGTTCGAGCCGGGCGACAAGCCGGCCGCGATCGCAGCGCTGCAGCGCGTCGTCGAGGCCAAGACCGGACAGAAGATCACGCCGCCGGTGGCCCGTGCCGACGAGGTTCCGGCCGTCGTCGGCGGCATCGAGCTGCTGTCGTGCAAGGTCGGCGACCAGTTCGTACAGTGGACTGCGGACGGCCGGGTGCTGTTCGGGATCGACGCCGCGAGCAGCGTCGCGCTGCCGGCCGAGGCGTGGCAGCCGCTGTCTCAGGACGGGGCCGCGATCGCGCTGGAGAAGAGCGTGGGTGTCGTGATCTGCGACAGCCTGCGGCTGTGCAGCAACACCGCGGAGACCAACGCCAAGGTGGCGCCCGCGTCGCTGCCGACGCCTGCGGGAGACTGGCTCAAGCGGCTCGCTGCAGCGCTCGAAAATGCAGGAGAGAGCAGGCGCGCAGCGGATCTACGCCGCGGCCTCGATCAGTTCCGGGCGCCGTAGCGTCGAACCACGGGCGAGGCCCGTCTCCTATGTGTGGCATCATCGCAGTACTGCGTCGGCCAAGCCGACGTACGCCTCCCAACGCCGAGCAGCTGCTCGCGCTCCTCGCGGACGCCGAGGCACGCCTGCACGCCGCGCCGACGCCCGAGCACCTCACCGAGGCGGCCGAAGCGCTCGCCGCACTCGACGTGGCGCTGCGCGGCGCGCCCGGGCTCTGGACTTTGCTCGGGGACAGCGACCTCGCCGGCGATCTCGGCAGCCGCGCCGACGCGCTGCACCAGCAGGTCACGGCGCTCGAACGGTCGTTCGACAGCGAAGACGCCGGCGGCGACGACATCGAGCAGCGCAACTCCGCCCTCGTCCAGCTCAAGGACGCGCTGTGGGCGCTGCGCTGCGACCGGCTCACGCACGCCGACGCCGTGAGGAAGCTCGCAGCGGGCGACGTACCACACCTCGAAGCAGCCGCTGCGTGGTCGTCGGTGCAGACCGCGCTCTCGGCCCTGGACCGGCTGGAAGTGCGCGGCCGCGACTCCGCGGGCGTCTCCGTGATCGTCAGCGGCGTCGACGTCGACTCCGCAGAGCTCGCGCCGCTGCTCGCCGCCCGCGGCTCCGACGAGCTGTTCCAGAACAGCGCGGTGCGCTGCGAGGACGGCAGCCTCAACTTCGTCTACAAGCACGCGGCCGAGATCGGCGAGCTCGGCGACAACGTCGCGGCGCTGCGCGCCTCGATCGTCGCGGACGAGCTGCTGCAGGCCGCGATGCGGCAGCCGGGCGTCCAGGTGCTCGTGCTGGGCCACACGCGGTGGGCCAGCGTCGGCATCATCAGCCAGCCCAACGCGCACCCGCTCAACCAGGAAGAGCTCGGCGGGCAAGGCGGCCCCTACGTCATCGGCGCCCTGAACGGCGACGTCGACAACCACCACGAGCTGGTCCGGCAGCACGGGCTCGAGCTCCACGAGGCGATCACGACCGACGCCAAGGTGATCCCCGCGCTGGTCTCGCGCCAGCTGAAGGAAGGCCACGACCTCGCCCGCGCGTTCCGCGAGACGGTGCGGTCGTTCGAGGGCTCGGTCGCCATTGGCGCCGCGTCCACGCGCCAGCCCGACCGGCTCGCGCTCGCGCTGCGCGGCTCGGGCCAGGCGCTCTACGTGGGCCTGAGCGAGGACACCTACGTGGTCGCGAGCGAGCCCTACGGCGTGGTCGAGGAGTGCAGCCGCTACCTACGGATGGACGGCGAGACCCCCGGCAACCTGGCCAACCCGGCCGCGTCGCGCGGCCAGGTCCTGCTGCTCGACCGCGACGGCGCGGGTGAGGTCGCGGGGATGACGCGGCTCGCCTACGACGGCACGGACCTGCCCGTCGACGACGGCCACCTGACGGACTCCGAGGTCACGACCCGCGACATCGACCTCGGCGAGCACCCGCACTACCTGCTCAAGGAGATCGGCGAGTCGCCGAACTCGCTCCAGAAGACGCTGCGCGGCCGCATCGTGCACCGCGGCGAACGGCTGCAGGTCGCGCTCCCAGCGGCGTCGGTCCCGACGGCCGTCGCCGACGCGCTCGGCTCCGGGCGGACCAAGCGCGTGCTCGTCATCGGGCAGGGCACCGCCGCCGTAGCCGGCCAGGCGATCGCCGGCGCGATCGCCGACGCGCTCGACGGCTCCGACATCACGGTGCAGGCCAAGCCCGCGACCGAGCTCTCGGGCTTCGAGATGCGGGACGACATGAGCGACACGCTGGTCGTCGCGATCTCGCAGTCGGGCACGACCACGGACACCAACCGCACGGTCGACCTGGTGCGGGGCCGCGGCGCAGCGGTCGTCGCGATCGTCAACCGCCGCGGCAGCGACCTCACGGACAAGGCCGACGGCGTGATCTACACCTCGGACGGCCGCGACGTCGAGATGAGCGTCGCCAGCACCAAGGCCTTCTACGCGCAGTGCGCCGCCGGGCAGCTGCTCGCGCTCGCGCTCGCGCGGGCGGTCGGGTGCCACGACGACAGCGCCGAGCACGCGCTGCTCGAGGCGCTGACCGCGCTGCCGGAGTCGATGCGCGCCGTGCTCGAGCAGGACGCCGAGGTCACCGAGCTCGCGCGCCGCTTCGCACCGCAGCGCCGCTACTGGGCGCTGGTCGGCAACGGCAAGAACCGCGTCGCCGCCGCGGAGGTCCGCATCAAGCTGTCGGAGCTCTGCTACAAGTCGATCGCCTGCGACGCGACCGAGGACAAGAAGCACATCGACCTCTCCTCTGAGCCGATGATCCTGTGCTGCGCAGCCGGGCTCACGGGCTCGACCGCGGACGACGTCGCCAAGGAGGTCGCGATCTACAAGGCGCACAAGGCGTCGCCCGTGGTGATCGCGACCGCCGGAGAGTCTCGCTTCGACGCCGCCGACGGCGTCATCGAGGTGCCTGCGGCGCACCCGGCGCTCGCCTACATCCTCTCGACGATGGCCGGGCACCTGTTCGGCTACCGCGCAGCGCTCGCGATCGACGAGCTCGCGGTGCCGCTGCGCCGGATGCGCGGCGCCATCGAGGAGACGTTCGCTTCGGGCGCGCCCGAGGCGGGCGTCATCAACGCGCTCGAGCCGCGGCTCCGCCCGCACTGGAAGACCTTCCGCACGGACCTCCTCTCCGGCCGCTACGACGGCACGCTGGAGGCGCGCACCGCAGCGAGGCTCACGTCGCTGTGCAACTACGCGCTCGCGCTGAGCCCGTTGGATTCGTTCGCGGCGGAGTTCGGCGAGCCCGGCGCGCCAGGCGTCGTGGTCGACGCGCTCACCGAGGAGCTGACGACCGCGATCGACGAGCTGACCCGCCCGGTCGACGCCATCAAGCACCAGGCGAAGACGGTCACCGTAGGCATCTCGCGCACGGACGAGGCGCTCCTGACCGCCGCGTTCGTGCGGTCGGCGCTGGCGGCGGGTGCGACGCGGGATCACGTCAGCTACGCCGACCTGCGCGCGCTGGCCAGCCTGGACCCCGCGGTCGCCGAGGTGCTCGGCAGCACGCGCTACCGGATCACAGGCGACGTCGAGGGCACGACGGCCACCGCCGAGGTGATCGACCGCCGCGGCGTCGCCGCCGGCCTCACCTCACGGACCGACGGCAACCCGACGCTCCGCGGCACCAAGCACCTCGTCGCGAACGAGCGCAAGCTGATCGTCGCGCGCGGCCGCAGCGACGACCGCACCGTCGTCATCCTCCCCGAGGTCCAGGACAACCGCACGATCGGCCTGACGCTGCTGCACGTGCGCTTCCACGAGCACCTGAGCGCGAGCGAGCTCCGCGGGGTGCTCGGCGGCTACCGCAACCGCTACCAGGCGCTCGCGGACGCGGTGACCGAGACCGAGCCGACGTTCGACGAGGACCTGATGGAGTCGATGCCGGTGGCCGACCTGCTGTGTGAGCCCGTCTACATGCTCGCCGACCGCTGGCGGCAGGGCACGCTGAACGCGAAGTGAGTGCTTTCGTCGGCCGCGGGGAGGCCTATCCTTCCCGGCCGACATGCCGGTACCCCTGATCGATCTCACGCGCGACCGCGCGCAGCTCGCCGAAGTCGAGGACGCCATCGTCAGCGTCGTGCGCAGCGGCAACTACATCCTGGGTCCCGAGGTCGAGGCCCTGGAGCAGGAGCTCGCCGCCTACCTTGGCTGCGAACACGCGCTCACCATGTCGTCGGGCACCGACGCGCTGCTCGCGCCGATGATGGCGCTCGGCATCGGGCCTGGCGACCAGGTCGTGCTGCCGACCTACTCGTTCTTCGCGACCGCGGGCACCGTCGCGCGCACCGGGGCGCGGCCCGTGTTCGTCGACTCGGAGCCGACGTTCAAGAACCTCGACCCCGACAAGCTGGAGGCCGCGCTCCAGGCCTGCGACAACCCCAAGGCCGTCGTCGGCGTGCACCTGTTCGGCGCAGCGTTCGACGTGGACGCCGTGGTCCGCATCTGCCGCGAGCACTCGGTCCCGCTCATCGAGGACGCAGCGCAGGCGATCGGCACGAAGCACCAGGGCCGGATGGCCGGCGGGCACGGCCTGTGCGCCGGCTGGTCGACCTTCCCGACCAAGAACTTCGGCGGGCTCGGCGACGGCGGCTTCATGACCACCAACGACCGGGACTTCTACGAGAAGTGCAAGCTGCTGCGCAACCACGGCATGGAGCAGCAGTACCTGCACCACATGATCGGCGGCAACTTCCGCATGGACGCGATGCAGGCCGCCGCGCTGCGCGTCAAGCTCCGCGCGATGGAGGACGTCACCGAGCGCCGGCGACAGAACGCCGCCAACTACCGCCGCCTGTTCGACGAGGCAGGGCTCACCGAGTGGGCCGAGCTGCCGGTCGACACCGACCGCCACGCCTACCACCAGTTCGTGCTGCACGTGCCCGAAGACCAGCGCGACGACGCGATCACGTTCCTGCGCTCGAAGGGCGTCGGCTGCGCGATCTACTACCCGGTGCCGTTCCACCGGCAGCCCTGCTTCGACTACCTGGGCTACCGCGCGGAGGACTTCCCCGTCGCAGAGGAGGCCAGCCGCCGCGCGCTGGCGCTGCCGATCTTCCAGGGGCTGACCGAGGCAGAGCAGGCCGAGGTGGTCGGCGCGCTCGAGCAGTTCGTCCAGCAGCGCTAGCGGTCCTCCTAGCGGACCTCTTTGTAGGTCCCGCCGGTGAGCGTCGCGAGGTCCTGCAGCAGCGTCGAGCGCTGCCCGATCGAGATGCAGTGGATCACGATCTGGCGCGTGCGGTTCATCAGGCGCACCTCTTCGACGATCTCGCTCGGTTCGACGAACCGACCGCCGCTCGGCTGGCCGTCGGTCAACAGGTAGATCGTGTCGATTTCCGGGTCGTCGTAGGCGAACTCGACCCCGTCGAAGAGGTTGGTACCGCCCTTGTGCTGCACCGTCTCGATGTCTTCGAGCAGCGTGCGGCGGTTGCCCTTGGTCAGCGACTTGACCTCCTTCCAGACCGCGGTGACGTTGCTCTCGAACAGGATCAGGTTGACCTTGTGCGTCTTGGGCAGCGCCGTGACCACATTGGTGAGCTGCTCCTTGGCCACGTCGAGCCGCGTGCGCTTGCGGTCGGTGCCGACCTTAGCGCCCATCGAGCCGCTGTGGTCGACGACGAACGCGATCCGTGAGCTGACCAGCGGAATGTCGTAGTAGCTGACGGTCTGCCCGCCGCTCGTCGAGCCGCCGCCCTTGACGCTGTCGGGGTGCGGCAGCGCGAAGCCCTCCTTGTTCTTGCGCCACCACATGCTCCAGGCGCTCCTGCTCCAACAGCGCTTGCCCGTGTGCACGAACAGCGCCGTGTCGAGCTCGTGCGCGAGCCGCCCCTCCTCGGCGCCGTAGCGCGCGATGAGCGACGGAATCGACGTGGCGTCGCGGTTCTTGGTCAGGTAGCGGAACGCCACCGAACGGAGCTCCCACGAGCGGTTGTTGGTGTACTTCTGCGCGGAGCTGATCGCCGCGGGCGAGCCCATCTCCAGCAGCATCGAGAGACCAAGCAGGCGGCTGTCGAGGTCGCCCGCCGCCGCGAGCTCAGCGAGGTCCTGGACCCAGGTCGGATCCTTTGCAAGCAGCTCGTGGAGCCCTGCGGTCAGGTCCAGCACCTTCTTGCGGTTGCGACGGAGCTGCTTTCTGACCTTGGCGATGAGCGGCTGGAGCATCTCCGCGGACGCCTGTGACAGCAGGATCTTCGCGGCGTTGCGCTCGACCTGCTTGTCGGACTCGATGCCTTCCTCGATCAGGAAGTCGACGAGGTCCGGCTTGCTCGCGACGCTGCGCGCGGCCGACTCCAGCGCGCGGTTGACGACGACGCCGCGCACCGAGCCGTAGCGGATCAGCGCCGGGTAGAAGTCGGCGTCCCCGACGGCGCAGATGCCGCGGATCAGCTCCGCCGCGGAGTTCGCGTCCGGCGTGTCGTAGACGCGCTCGATCACGTCCAAGGTCAGCGCCATCGCGCGCGGGTTGCCCTGCTCGGCGAGCTGCCGCCAGGCCGTCGCAGCGACAATGAGGTTGCCTTGCTTGATGCACTGCTCGCGCGCGCGGTCGACGCCCACGTCGCCCTTCACGGACGCGGTGTTGACGAGCACGAAGTGCCGCGCCGCGTGATCACCCTCGGTGAGCATCTTGGCAAGCGCGCGCCGCACGCGCGCCGAGTCGCATTGCGACAGCGCCTGCAGCACGAGGCGCCGCGCGTTCGCGTCCTTCTGCTCGTAGGCCAGCTCGATCAGCCCGTCGGCCGCCTCGTCCCCGAAGCCGACGATCGCTGCCGCGGCCCGGTTGCGCACCGCCGCGTTCGCGTCGCGACGCAGCACCACCTTGCGCAAGTCGCCTACGAGCTTGGGACGCGAGACCTTGCCGATGGCAGCGATGACGTCGACGCCCGAGCCGTAGCGCGCGAGCCTGGCCAGCTCCTTGCCGAGATAGCTCGTCACCTTGGGGTGGTCGAGCTCGCCGAGCCAACCGAGCAGCCGGCGCTGCTGGGCGACCTTGGCCTTGTCCTTCTTGACGGCCTCGTAGTCCTTGATCGCCTTTGCGACCTTCGCTTCGAGGTCGTCCTTCGCCGCCTTCTCCTCGCCCTCTTGCTCTTGGGGCTTCTGCTGTTGGGCCTTCTGCTGCTGGGGCGCCTCCTGCTTTGCAGGCTGCGCGCCGCCGGCCTGCGCGCGCAGACCGCGCTCGGACAGGAGCAGCAGCGCCGTCGCAAGCGACAGCTGCATCAGGGGGTTTGCGGGAGAAGGGAGGCGCAAAGCGGACTCCTAGTTTTACTGACACTACGCACGGGACTACAAGCCCACCCATGTCGCGCGCCTGGACGCTGCTCGCCCTCATATGCACGACGCCGATCGCAGCGCAGCGTCCCGGCGATCTCCTGCTCGTCTGCAACAAGTCAGAAGGCACCGTCTCGGTCTTCGACGCGGTCTGCCACGAGGAGGTCGGCAAGCTCGAGGTCGGCGGCAGCCCGCATGAGATCGCGGTCTCCGCCGACGGATGCACGGCCGTCGTCACGGACTACAGCGATCCAGCGGGCGGCCCGCGGATCACGGTGCTAGACGTGCCGGGCAGCCGCGTGCTCCACACGGTCGCGCTCACACAGCCGGGCGCAGCAGGCGCCGGCGCCGCGCGCTACACGCGACCGCACGGCGTGCAGTTCGTCTCGCCGCGCGACGTGCTGGTGACGAGCGAGACGACCGGCCGCCTGGTCCGCGTCGACGCGGTCGCCGGCCGCGTGCTCTCTTCACAGCCGACCGGGCAGCGAGCCAGCCACATCGTCGCGTCCCGACCCGGTGCTGGCGTCGCCGCGGTGACCAGCCCCGTGGACGGCAGCGTCGCGCTGTTCGAGCTCGACAAGGCGCGCGCCGCCAAGATCCCACGCACGGTCCACGTCGGGCCTGGCGCCGAAGGGGTCGCGATCCACCCCGAGCAGGCAGAGGTCTGGGTCGCCCTACGCGACGAGGACGCGCTGGTCGTGG
>JBERSB010000074.1:0-17492 GCA_041236755.1 Luminiphilus sp.
CCAACTACCTCTTGGTTCGAGCGGGATGCGAAAGCTTTTGGCAATGCCTAGTAAAAGACAATATCACTATCGAACAGCACTGGCTGCTCTATCCGAACCCATGGCCAAAAGCAGGTCAGTTGAAGCGGCGAATTCATGGTCACCCGAGTTTCCCCCTGCTGAAGGCACTTGGGGGTCAACTTGAGTTACGAACAAATTGGCGGATTTATGCCGAAGAGTTTTATCAAGCCTGCAATCAGCTCGGGATTAACGGGCAGTTGGAGCCCTTCGTTCCAGAAACCAGCATGACACTTTTTGAAACCAAATATCACGATCGTGGGCATCAGCTCTGGCGCTTCAGAGGTTGTTGAGTTCTTTAGAATTCCCGAGCAAGGATTACGTGAAGCCGTGTCTTTAAGCCTAGAGTGTCAGGCCGCCGTGAGTTACCCTGTACCCAATGAACCTGAGGTTCTTCAGGGAGAGAGAAGATGAGCGCGACAGAGCCACTGGGGCTAGCCTCCAAACAAAGTGGTGATCCCATTTGGGACCAAATACGCGAAGAAACTCGCCGCGCGGTGGGGAATGAACCCATTCTTGCAAGCTTCATGCACGCCTCGATTCTTCATCATGAAGAACTTGAGTGTGCGCTGAGCTTTCACCTGGCGAATCAGTTGGACAGCCCGTCAGCTCCCGGCATGATGCTTCGCGAAATTATCCTTGCCGCCTTCAATAGCAGTGCGGAAATCCGCTGTGCAATACGAGATGATCTGCAAGCAGTGCTCGATCGCGACTCTGCCTGTCACGAATACCATATTCCTTTTCTTTACTTCAAAGGATTCCATGCCCTTCAAACATACCGGGCCGCCCATTGGTTGTGGCAGCAGGGGCGCTACTCGCTAGCACTGTTCATGCAGAGCCGCATGTCGCAAAAGTTTGGTGTTGATATACATCCCGCGGCGCGCTTCGGCCACGGCATCATGCTCGACCACGCGACAGGACTGGTGGTAGGAGAAACGGCGGTAGTCGGGAATCAGGTGTCCATTCTGCAATCGGTGACCCTTGGGGGTACTGGTAAGGAGGACGGAGACCGGCATCCCAAGATTGGCGACGGTGTGCTTATCTCAGCGGGGGCAAAGATACTCGGCAATATCCGTGTTGGCGAGGGGGCAAAAATTGCTGCGGGGTCAGTGGTGCTTCAGGACGTACCCGATCATACGACGGTCGCGGGGGTCCCTGCCAAAGTGGTCGGAAAACCGGGCTCAGACAATCCGGCTCTGGATATGGACCACGCCATCCCTCAGTCAGACTGGTGATACTCTCCTGAGAGGGACGTTACTGCATCAACCATCGCTGACACATGCTCGGGATTCACACCGGGGGTAATGCCATGACCAAGATTAAATACGTGGCCCGAACCTGACCCAAAACTCTTCAGAATAGTGGCCACCTCTTCCCGGATTCTCTCGGGGCTCGCAAACAGCATGGAGGGGTCCATATTGCCCTGCAGCGCAACCCGGTGACCCACACGAGCTCGGGCCTCGCCAAGATCGGTAGTCCAATCAAGCCCGACAGCGTCTGCACCGCAGTCAGCAATGGCTTCATCCTGAGCGCCGCCGAGATCCTGACCATGCTGGACGGCACCGAGAGCGAAAAGGAGCGCGAGGAGTTCAGCGAGATCGCCCTGCACGGCGCGCGGCGGCTCGCGCGCATGCTGGACGACGTACTCAAGCTCAACGAGGTCGCCGGCGGTACAGCAGCCCCGACCGACGTGCAGGGCACGCTCGAGGAGGCGGTCGCGGCGCTGCCCGAGGGCGCGCGCGCGCGCGTGGTGTTGCGATTCGTCCACGACGTCCCGCCGGTGGTCGCAGTCTCGGATCGGCTCGTGGAGCTCTGGTCCCGCCTGCTCGACAACGCGGTGAAGTTCAGCGGGCCGGACGCGTCGATCGAGCTCGCGCTGCGCACGGACGGCTGTGACGTGTACGTCGAGGTCACCGACCACGGCGCGGGCATCGCGGAGGAGGACCTGCCGCGCATCTTCGAGCCGTTCGTGCAGGTCGGCCGCGACCAGATGACCGACAAGGCGGGCGGCGCGGGCCTCGGGTTGACGCTCGCCAAGGCGACCGTCGAGCTGCTCGGGGGGAGCATCCGTGTGCAGAGCCGCCGCGGGGACGGCACGACGGTTCAGGTGCGGCTGCCCGTCGAGGCGGCCGTCGTCGGCTCAGGCGACCGCGCCCTGTAGCAGCTCCCAGAGCGCTTCGACGTGCGCTCGTTCGGTCGCGAGCGCGCCGATCGAGATCCGCACCATCCAGCGGCCGTCGAGGACCGCGGGGGTCATCCAGGCGCGGCCGGTGTCGTGGACCTTGTCGAGCCACGCGCGCGTGTGCGCGTCGAGGCGGTCGCCGTCGAGGCCGTCGGGCTCGTGGCGCACGCACAGCGTCTGCAGCTGCACCGGCGCGAGCAAGCGCCAGCCGGGCGCGGCCTCGACCTGCTCGGCGAGCCACCGCGCGTTGTCGATGTCGCGCCGCACGCGCTGCTGCAGCCGCTCCACGCCGTGGGTGCGGATCAGGCTCCAGAGCTTCAGCGCGCGGAAGCGGCGGCCGAGCGCGACGCCCCAGTCCCGGTAGGTCTTCACCTGGTCGTCGAACGCGGTCCTGAGGTAGCTGGGGTCCGTGCGCATGACGCGCACGAGGTGCTCGTCGTCGCGCACGTAGAACACCGAGCAGTCGAAGGACACGCCGAGCCACTTGTGTGGGTTGACGACGATCGAGTCCGCGCGGTCGACGCCGGCCCAGAGCCCGCGCAGCTCGGGCAGGATCATCGCCGTGCCGGCCATCGCCGCGTCGACGTGGTGCCACAGGCCGTGCTGCTCGGCGACCTCGGCGATCGCGTCCAGCGGGTCGAACCCGGTGGTCGTGGTCGTGCCCGAGGTCGCGACCACCGCGCAGGGTCGCAGGCCGCGGCCGAGGTCGGCCTCGACCATCTCGCGCAGCGCCGCTGGGTCGAGGGCGCGGCGGGCGTCTACCGGCACGTTGCGCACGTGCTCCATGCCGAAGCCGGCGAGCATCGCGGCCTTCTGGACCGAGCTGTGGGCGTCCTGGCTCGTGTAGACGACCAGCGGCGCAGCGCCGTGCTGCATTCCCAGCGTGACCGCGCCGTGGTCGGTCGTCCGTTCGCGGGCGGCGACCAGCGCGATCATCGAGCACGTGGACGCGGTGTCCTGGATGACGCCCTGCCACGACTCGTGCAGGCCGGACATCTGCCGCAGCCAGTCGCACGCGCGGTCTTCGACCTCGGTGAGCGCAGGCGCCGACTCCCACGTCAGCCCGAGCGCGCCGAGCCCGGTGCTCAACAGGTCGCCGAGCACGGCCGACAGGTCGCCGTTCGAAGGGAAGTAGGCGAAGAAGTTGGGGTGCTGCCAGTGGACGAGGTTGGGGAGCAGCAGCGACTCGAGGTCCTCGAGCACGGCCTCGAAGCCCTCGGGCGCCTCGGGCGGCGCGCTCGGCAGCTGCTCGAGCAGCGCTCCCGGCCGCGCGCGGTGCGACACCGGCCGCGCGGCGACGCCCGCGCGGTAGTCGGCGAGCCAGTCGACGACGCGGTGGCCCAGCGCGCGGAACTCCTCGGGCGACATCGACAGCGGCGGTTTTTGATCGTGCGTGTGCATTTTTTTGCGTCCCGTCGGCGCGTCGGCGTCGCGCCCGACAGCGTCGTTGCGATCGGGAGTTCCCGATCCGCAACCTAGACGCATACGTCAAAAGCGCGGCGCAGCCTACGTCGAAGTGCCCTCTCGAGCGGCCCGTCGGGCGAGGTGACGAGGCGGCGTCGGTGTGTATGCTCGCCCTCGCGTTCAGCATGACAGACCACACGCCGCAGCCTTCTCAACCGACCGTCGCGCAGATCGCCGCGATGGTCAGCCTCCTCGGTGACGACCTCGGTCCGCTGCAGGAGTCCGCGCGCCGTTGCCTGCTCGACTGGGGCGCGCTCGCGGCGCCGCAGCTGCGAGCCGGCGCGGAGGCCGAGCACATCCCGACGCGCATGCGTTGCCGCGCGCTGCTGCGCGAGATCGAGCTGCAGGAGGTCGTGGAGCGCTTCGCGGGCCTGCGCCTCGGCGGCTGCGGCGAGGCGTCGGCGTCGGCGCTGCTGGACGGCGCGCTGCTGGCGGCGCGGATCGTGCGCACGTTTGTCCCGGGCGCGGCCACCATGCAGGCGAAGCTGCGTCAGGTCGCGCGGGACCTGCGCAAGGACGCCGAGGGGCGCAGCGCGCCGGTGCGCGCGCGCATGCTCGCGGACCGGCTGCACGGCCAGCTGGGCCTCAACGGCTGCGACGTGGACCAGCTCGACGTCGCCTACGTGCAGCTGGTGCAAGCGCTGTTCGGCCAGGACGCGAGCAAGCAGCTCGTCGACCGCGTGCTGCTCGACCGGGTCGTCGCCCATCGCGTCGGCGCGCCGATCGCCCTTTGCTTGATCTACATCCTCGTCGCGCGCTGGGCCGGGATGTCGGCTGCCGGCGTCGCGCTGCCGGACCACTTCCTGGTGCGGCTGCACGGCGAGCGCCCGCAGCTCATCGACCCGTTCCACGGCGGCCGCGTGGTGACCAAGACCGACTGCGCGCGCTACCTGCGCCGGACCGGGCACCCGCGCGTGAAGGAGCACCTCCAGGACCTCGACGACCGCGCCGTGCTGATCCGCTACCTGCGCAGCCTGCGCGAGGCCAACCGGCGCACGGCGCCCGAGTCCTACGCGACGCTGGGCACCGCGCTGGGCCTGCTCGAGACCCGATGAGGATGCGGGGGCCGGCGTCCGCGCTGCTGCTCCTGCTGTCCGCCGGGTGCGCCGGGCTCTTCCAGCGCGCAGCGCCTCCGCGGGTGCAGAGCTACGCGGTCTCGGCCGAGGCCTCGGTGCTGCGCGTCGGCAGCGCCGAGCGCGACATCACGCCGGACGTCGGCGACTACCTGGGCGGCTTCGACCTCGCCCGGCGCAGCGTCGGGGTGGGCTCGCCGCTCAAGGTGCGCGTGCTGGTGCTCGAGACGCCCTCGCGACGCTTCGCGGTCGTCGGCGTCGACAGCCTCGGGCTGATGCGGGAGGACGTGGACTACCTGAAGGCAGCGATGGCGGGGTTCGCCAACGGCGACGTGTTCGTCTGCTCCAGCCACACGCACGCCGGCCCGGACCCGATCGGGATCTGGGGCTACTACTTCCTGACGTCCGGCCGCGACCGCGGCTACCTGTCGCGCCTGCGCGAGGCGGTGCGCGACGCCACCGCCGAGGCGCGCGCGGCCGCGCAGCCCGCGCGCCTGCGCTACGGGAGCGCGCAGCTGCCGCCCGAAGGCCTGGTGCGCAACTCGAACCGCGCGGGCGTGTTCGACCGCCGCGTGCGCGTCCTGCACGCCGTCGCCGTCGACGGCGGCCGGCCGCTCGGCACGCTGCTGCACCTCGCGTGCCACCCCGAGGTCCTGCGGCGGCAGAACGCGCTCGTCAGCGCGGACTTCGTCGGCGCGCTCTGCGACGAATGGCGAAGGCGCGGACACCGCCAGGCCGTGTTCGCCAACGGCGCGCTCGGCGCGATGATCACGCCGGACTTCTCGCCCAACGACATGAGCGGCGTCGCGGCCTTCGGCGCGGCTGCGTGCGACCTCTGTGAAGGCGCGCTCGCGGCCGCCGCGCCGCTGCTGGTCGACCGCGTCGCGGTGCGCCGCGCCGACGTCTACCTGCCGATGAAGAGCTCGGCGTTCCGGCTCGGGCGCTTGACGAGCACGCTCGAGCGCGAGCTGTTCGACGGCGCGGCCCGCAGCTCGGTGGGCTACCTCCGGATCGGCGCGTTCGAGGCGGTCGCGGTGCCGGGCGAGATGGAGCCGGGGCTCGCGCAGCAGGTGCGCGCCGAGCTCGGCCGGCCCGACCTGGTCGTGCTCGGTCTCTGTGACGACGAGGTCGGCTACCTGATGCGCGAGCAGGAGGCGGTCGCGCCGCTCTTCGCCTACGAGCGGTCGATGAGCCCGTGTCGCCGCGCCGGCGAGCTGGTGCGCGCGGCGCTGACCGGGGTTCAGCGGAACCGCGGGTTGTAGGGCAGCCAGTCGGTGACGAGGTCGTAGGCCGGCAGGAAGAGATACGGCAGCAGCTGCCACGCGATCAGCATGCTGACGATGCTGTAGAGCGGCACGCGCGCGTAGCTGTCGTAGAGCCGCTGCAGCGGCGTCGCCAGCCCGCCCAGGACCCCGGCGCCGTCGAACGGCGGCAGCGGGATCAGGTTGAAGATGGCGAGCAGGACGTTGAGGGAGAACAGCAGGTGCGCGACGTCGAAGGTCGCGCCCTGCCAGGAGACCGTGGGGTCCGGCCGCGCGATCACGAACATCGCGACGAAGCCGACGGCGGCCAGCGCGACGTTGGCCATCGGACCCGCGAGCGACATCAGCGCTGCGCGCCTGGGGTTCTTCGCGGCCCACAGCGCGTCGACGGGCGCGCTGGCCCCCCCGAAGCAGTAGCGGCCGCCGCTCAGGTAGAGGATCACGAGCGGGATCACGACCATGCCGACCGGCTCGCGGCGCATGTGCGGGAGCGGGTTGAGGGTGACGAGCCCCGCGTTCCACGCCGTGGGGTCGCCGCCGAGCTTGGCGACGAGGCCGTGCGCGGCCTCGTGCACGGTCAGGCTGAGGATCAACACCAAGAACAGGGTGACCAGTTGCCCCCAGTCCATCAGTCTTCCCCGTCGTCCTCGACGTCGCCGTCGGCGAGCGCGCTCTGCAGGTCCTCGGTGACCTTCTGGACCTTGGTCTCGGTCGCCGCGAGCTTCTTGCGACACTGGCCGAGCAGCGTCGCTGCCCGCTCGACCTTGTCGCTCAGCTCGTCCAGGTCGATCTCTCCGGACTCGATCTCGTCGAGGATCGTCTCGAGCTCGCCGCTGAGTTCGGCGTAGGTCGGCGCATCGGTCTTCTTCTTGGGGCTCATGATGGCTCGGTCTCGACGGCGTCCACGCGCACGTCGGCGGCGCCGTCACGGAACTGTAGCCGCAGCCGCTGGTCCTTGGACACCTTGGTCGTGTCCGGGGCGATGCGTCCGTCGGGCCCGCGCACGATCGCGAAGCCGCGCTGGAGCACGCGGACCGGGTCGAGCAGCCGCCGGCGCGTCTCGGCCGCCTGCAGCGCTGCGGACGCGCGCTCGCACTGGCTGCGGCTGAGGTGCACGAGGCGGGTCGTGACGTGGCGCAGCTCGTCGCGCTCGCGGCTCAGCCGGAGCTGGGTCGCTGCCTGCAGGCCGCGTCCCGCGAGGCCGAGCTGCTGGCGCGCGTCGGCCAGGCGGTCACGGCCGGCGCGGGCGACGGCGCGGCCGAGCTCGCGCAGCCGCTCCTCCTCGCGTTCGAGCCGGTCGGCGACCAGCTCGGCGAGGCGCTCGCTGCGCTCGCGCACGTCGTCGCGCGCGGCCTCGACGCCGCGCACGAGGAACTCGGCGACCGCGGTGGGGGTCTTCTCGGACTGCGCGATCGCGTCGAGCACGGACTGGTCGCGCTGGTGGCCGATGCCGACGACGACCTTGAGCGGGTGGCGCGCGACCGCGAGCGCGACGTCTCGGTCGTCGAACCACGCGAGGTCCGAGCGCGAGCCGCCGCCGCGCAGCACGCAGAGTACGTCGAAGGCGTCTGCGTGCTCAGCGAACCAGCGCAGGCCGCGCAGCATGGTCGGCTTGAGGTCGGTGCCCTGCACCTTCACCGGGACGAGCGTCACGTCGAAGCCGACGCCGGACTCCTCGAGGTGACGGAGGAAGTCGTTCCAGCCGTCGGCGTCGGGGCTGGTCAGCACGCCGACGCGGACCGCCGGCACCGGCACGCCGAGCATGCGGTTGCGCTCGGCGAGGCCCTGCTCTGCGAGCTCGCGCAGGATCTGCTCCTTGGTGAGCGCGAGCTTGCCGAGCGTGAAGCTCGGGTCGATGTCGTTGACGATCACCTGGAAGCGCCCGGTCGCCGGATAGAAGTCGGCGCGCACGAGCGCGCGGATCTCGAGGCCGTCGCGCAGCGTGAGCGGCGGGTCGCTTTTTGCGAGTGCTGGCAGCAGCGTCTGCACGGTGCGCGCGAACATCGCGACCTGCACGACGGCCTTGGCGCGCTGCGCGCGCGGCATCTTCTCGACCAGCTGGAAGAACCGGTGCTCGCGGTTGGTCGACTTGTCGAAGTCGACGACCTCGCCGACGATCCAGAAGCTCTGCGGGAACGCGTCGCCGATGCAGCGCTTGACGCGCTCGTTCAGCTCCGAGATGGACAGCGCCGCGGGCGCTCCGGCGGCGCCGTCGGGACGGCCCTCGTCGGGGTGCGTCGGCAGCAGGGTGCCCTGGCGCGGCGCTGCCGGCGCCTGCGAGGGGACCTCGAGCGTGCCCGCCAACAGCGACGGGATCTCCGCGGCGAACTCGAACAGGTGCCGGGAGCACGCGTCGTAGACGTCCTGCACGTGCTCTGCAGGGACGCGCCAGACCTTCTGCTGACGGTCCCAGCGCCGTCCCGGGAGCTCCTTCACCATCGCGACGAGGTCCTCCCGGTAGGGGAAGCGGATCACTAGGTGCGTGCCTGTCCGGTCGAGCTCGACGGTCCCGCTCATCGCTGCGTCGTCATAAGGGATCGCCGTCTTCGAGCAGCACCGAAACCGCGTCGCGCGCGGCCGCGATCCCCTCGGGCATCGTGACGGCGCGACCCGCGGCCTCGCTGAGGTCGGTCATCACGTCGGGCGACAGGCCGCACGGGCGGACCTGTTGCCAGGGCGCGCTCGTGACCGCGACGTTCACGCCGATGCCGTGCAGGTTGGTCCAGCGCTTCACCGCGACCCCGATCGACGCGAACTTGCGCCTGCCCACGAACACCCCCGTGCCGTCGACCGACGGCGTCGCGTCGAGCCCGAACGCCGCGGCGATCGCGACGCCGAAGCGCTCGATGCGCCGCAGCCAGTCGCGCACGTCCCGCCGCGGCAGGCGCACGATCGGGTAGACCGTGAGCTGGCCGGGGCCGTGCCACGTGACCTTGCCGCCGCGCTCGACCGGCACGACGTCCGGACCGCGCTCGTCGGCCGGCGTGGCGCGGCCGGCGGTGTAGACCGGCTCGTGCTCGACCAGCCACACCGTGCCTTCCAGCTCGCCGGTGGCGACCTGCGCGTGCCGCGCGCGCATCGCGTCCAGCACGTCCGCGTAGGCGCGCCGGCCGAGTTCCTCGACTTCTACGGGCAAGCGGGCAGACTAAGGGAAGTGGGCTCCGTGTTGGCCGTTACCTGCTTGTTCGCGCTGCAGCAGCTGCACGTCGCGCCGTCGCCGGCGAGCGTCGGGGCCGAGCTGCAGGTGCGCGCGACGACGGCGTCCGGCGAGCCCGCCGACGTGGCGGTCGAGCTGGAGCTGCCCGACGAAAGTCGCAGGCCGCTGGGCGCCACCGGCAGCGCGGGCTTGCTGACTTGCGTGCTGGAGCAGCCCGGCCCGCACGCGTTCCGCGCGTCGGTGGACGGCGTGCGCTGCGTGGTCTCGGTCGTGGCCGCGCCTGCGCGGCGTCGGTGGGCGCTGGCGCTCGCGAGCGTGCCGCTCGGCCTGGCGCTGCTGTTCGTGCACCTGCGGCGCGCCAAGGCCGCTTCGTCTCCCTAGGCGTCCCGGTCCCTAGTCGTCCCGGTAGGCGGCCGCCGCCGGGCATCGCGCGCTCAGGCGAGCACGCGGTCGACGTGTCCCTTGACGGTGCGTAGGTCGACGTTGCCCATGAAGCGGTCGACCTCCTTGCCGTCGCGGAAGAAGATGCAGGTCGGCACGCTCATGATGCCGAAGCTCGCGGCCGTCTCCTGCGCGTTGTCGATGTCGACCTTGTAGACCGCCATCTTGCCCGCGTACTCGTCGGCGACCGCGTCGATGGTGGGCGCCAGGGCCTTGCAGGGTGCGCACCAGGTGGCCGAGAAGTCGACCAGGATGGGGGTGCCGGCGGATTCCAGCGTGCTCTTGAAGTCTGCGTCGTTGAGTTCGGTGACCATGTTTGCGATTGGGGTGCGGCCCGACGGGGCCTCTATTCGGGCGGGAAATGTCGATCATCGCGCGCCGCATGGCAAGCATTGGCTGCCAACTGCCGGGCGGAGGCCGCAGGCGCCGACGTCGGGACCAGGGAACCCCCTGATCCAGCCCCGGCTCACTCGGCGTTGAGCACGCTGACGCGCTGCGCGAGCTTGCCCGCGAGCGCCAGCATGGCCTTCGCGCTCTCGGATTCCGGGTCGGAGAGCACGATCGGGGTGCCGCCGTCGCCGCCCTCGCGCACCGCGATCTCGATCGGGATCTGGCCGAGCAGCGGCACGCCGAACAGCTCCTCGACGCGCTTGCCGCCGCCTTCGCCGAACAGGTGGTAGCGCTCCTCCGAGCCGGGCGGCTGGAACCACGCCATGTTCTCGACGACGCCCAGGATCGGCACGTTCACCGTCTGGAACATGCGGATCGCCTTCTTGACGTCGAGCACGGACACGTCCTGCGGCGTCGTCACGATCACCGAGCCCATCAGGTGCGCTTGCTGGCTGAGGGACAGCTGCGCGTCGCCGGTCCCGGGCGGGAGGTCGACGACGAGGTAGTCGACGTCGCGCCACGCCACCTCGAACAGGAACTGGCGCACGGCGGAGTGCAGCATCGGCCCGCGCCAGATGACCGCTTGGTCCTCGGCGACCAGCAGGCCCATCGAGATCATCTGGATGCCGTGCGCCTCGAACGGCAGGATCCGCTTCACGGTCTCGCCGTTGACCTTCTCCTGCACGACCTGCGGCTCGACGCCCTTGACGCCCAGCATCAGCGGCACGTTGGGGCCGTAGACGTCTGCGTCGAGGATGCCGACGCTCGCGCCCGTGCGCGCGAGCGCGCACGCGAGGTTGACGGCGACGGTCGACTTGCCGACCCCGCCCTTGCCGGACGAGACGGCGATCACGTTCTTGACCCCGGGGATCGTGCCCTTGTCGCCGAGCACGGGCCGGCTCGCGGTCACCTGCGCGGTCATCTCGATGTCGACGCCCGTGACGCCGTCGATCGCCTTGACGGCCGCCTCGGCCTGGGCCTTCATCAGGTCCTTGACGGGACACGCGGGCGTCGTGAGCTCGATCTGGAACGCGACGCTGCCGCCGCAGATCCGGAGCTGCTTCACGAACCCGAGCGCGACGATGTCCTTGTGCAGGTCCGGGTCCTGGACCGCGCGCAGCGCCTGTAGGACCTGGTCTTCGGAGACGTTCGCTTCGGGTTGCATAGCTTGGCGTAAATAGCCCCGGGATTGGGCCTTATCAAGGGCAGTTGCGGTTGCGCGCCCCGCATCGGGAAGTTCTGGCGCCGCGCTGCGTCCGATAGGGGTTGTGCGGAGTTAGCATTCCGCGCCCCCGCATCCGGGAATACGCACAGATGACGTCACGCCGCTCCACCCTCTCGCTGATCCTCGCCTGGCTGTCCCTGCTGCTCGCCGCCGTGCCGGCGCAAGAAGGCCCCCGGAACCTGCAGAGCGAGCTCGAAGCGCGGCGGCGCAAGCTCGCGCAGAAGGAGGCCGAAGGCGACCTGTCGGACGGCCAGATCGACACGGTGAAGCCGTCGTCGCCCGGCGCGGTCGAGGCCGCCCGCCGGCTCCGCGGCTCGCGCGGCCAGTGCCGCTTCGTGACCGCGATGCGCCCGCCGAAGTTGCTGCCGGGCCAGAGCGGCACGCTGCTGATCACCGCGATCCTGCAGGGCCAGTCCGTGCTGCCGGCACCTTCGCAGCTCACGATGACGCCGCGCATGAGCGGCGGTGTGCTGCAGCTCGGCGACATCACCGCGCGGCCGGCGCCGAACGGCAAGATCCACGAGGCCTACCGCGGCCGACCGGTCTACGAGAACACGGCCGTGTTCGAGGTTCCGGTGACCGCCACCAGCGAGGCGAGGCTCGGCAGCAAGGCGCAGATCTCGCTGGAGCTCGCGTTCGACGTGCACGACGGCGCGACCGGCAAGTCGGTCGGCAGCTTCATCGAGAGCGTCAAGCACACGCTCGACATCGCCGACCACGTCGACCCGCAGGTCGCAGGTCGCACCGGCCCCGCACCCACGGCAGCGCCGGTCCTTCCGGAAGCCTCGAAGACGACCGGCGCGGGTGCGACGCCCGCGGAGGCGGGGGCGGCGCCGGCGACAGGCGGTAGCGAGGCGATCAGCGGCTACGCGGCGGCGGCCGTCCCGGCGGCGCCCGTCGAGCCTGCTGCCGGCGGCGACCCGGCCGAGTCGGAGCTGCCGCCCGTGGTCGCCTCGGGAGACTCTCTGCCGACGCCCCTGCTCGTCGGCGGCGGCGCGATCCTGCTGGTGATCGTCCTGCTGCTGGCGCGCAAGAAGTAGCGCGCCGCACCTCGCGCAAGGCGCTTGCCGCCGCCCGCGCACCGGCACGTAACGGCCTCGCTCCGGTAGGCGCGCGCGACGTGGCGTGCCGCCCGTTCGCCGCCGCTATCGCTGCCGGTTCGACGCGCGCATTTTGTCTGCGCCGGCCGCTGCGGCACGGTTGTTGGTGTCTCTGGGCGGAACGTGCGTCCGGACGACCTGGACCTGCGAAGCAATCCTGTGTCAAGAACGTCGTATCAGGCGTTCGCAAGCGAGACACATTGTCATGGTTCTAGCCAACATCCTCCGCCGACCGAAGCCGAACCTCGAGCCGCAACAGCTGGTTGCGCTGGAGCAGCTCGACGCGTGGCTCGACGTGGATACGGACCAGTTCGTAGCCAACGCCAAGAAGCTCGCCCGGCAGTTCGCCAAGCAGGGCGCAACCCTGGATCTTGGCGCCTACCGAGAAGCGCGCTGCGCTGCTGCCAGCGTGGCAGCGTCGCCGGTCCTGCCTGACATCCGGGACGCGCTCTACTCGGCGGACCTCAAGCGCATTCCGCCGATGGATCGCGAAGAGGAGTTCCGGATGGCGCGGCGCCACGAGTTCCTGCGCGAGCTGCTGATCTGGGGCCTGACGCGCTTCGGCGTCGCCCCCGAGGCCGCGGGCGAGCTGCTGAAGAAGCCCGCGCGGCGCGTGCTTAAAGAGCTGCCGTCGCGCGCGTCCAAGGGCGGCGTCGAGCGCCCCTGGCTCGAGCAGATGGTGCTGCAGTTCGAGGAGCTGCGGAACCTCTACGTCGAGGGCGCGCTCTACATCGTGCTGAGCTCGGCGAACCGCTACCGGAATCTCGGCGTCGACACCGAGGACCTGATCCAGGAGGGCAACACCTCGCTGTTCCAGGCGATCGACGGCTTCGACTGGCGCCGCGACGTCCGCTTCCGCACCTACGCGCAGTACTGGGTCCACCAGGCCGTGCTCAAGATGCTCTACAACAGCGCGCGCACGGTGCGCGTGCCGATCTGGGTGCAGAAGGTGCTCGGCAAGATCCGTCGCGCGCAGGAGGCCGGCCGCCGCGAAGGCCGCGAGCTGACGCCGATGGAGATCGCTGAGCGGATCGACGTGCCCGTGTCCAAGGTCGACTGGGTGCTGTCGACGCGTCGCTACGCGGTCAGCCTCGACGCCGAAGTCGGCGAGGGCGACGGCGTGAGCCTCGGCCAGCTGCTGACGGCCGACGACGACGTCCCGGTGCCCGACGCGATCCCGCCGGGGGACCTGGGCGAGGTGCTGGCGGACGTCATGTCGGACCTCCCGCATCGCGAACAGGGCATCCTGCGCCGGCGCTTCGGCCTGGACGGCGACGAGCCGGAGACGCTCGGCGAGATCGCGCAGGACCTCGGCATCACCGCCGAGCGCGTCCGGCAGCTGCAGAACGCGGCGCTCGGCCGCATCAAGCGCCCGAGCAAGCTGCGGCGGCTCAAGGCGTTCGTCGACTGAGCGGCCGGCCGCCGCGCGAGGCCACCCGGCGGTCCGCTCTACTGCTGCGGCGCCTTGCCGTCGGCGCCGCGCACGCCGGCAGCCATCTTGGCGCGCGTCTCGGCCAGCATGCGCTCGTAGACCTCGGGGCGCAGGTCTGCCGCGACCGGCAGGATGCGCCGCATGGTGCGCACCTTGCGCAGCTCGATCGGCCCGACGATCGCGCCTGCGTCGCCGTTGCCCGTCGCCAGGATCTCTCCGGTCGGGTCGATCACGCGGCCGTCGCCGGGGAACGGCATCGGCTCGCCGGTGCGCAGCGACGGCTCCTGGCCCGTGCGGTTGCAGCCGACGACGAACATCTCGTTCTCGATCGCGCGCGCGCGGAGCAGCGTGCGCCAGTGCTGGCCGCGCGCCTCCGGCCACTGGCCGGGCACCACCAGGACCTCCACGCCGCGGTGGAAGTAGTAGCGCGCGAGCTCCGGGAAGCGGATGTCGTAGCAGATCAGGACCCCGAGCGTGCCGAGCTCGGTCTCGACCACGCACGGCTCGTCGCCGGACGCGTGGTGGCGGTGCTCGAGGTTGGGGGAGAACAGGTGGATCTTGCGGTAGCTGCCGCGCAGCTCGCCGCGCTCGTAGACGCGAGCGGTGTTGAACAGCTTGCCGCCGTCGGGCTCGATCGCGCTGCCGACGACCACGAGCGCGTGCTCTGCCGAGAGCTTCTGGACGGCCGCTTCGGCGTCCGCGGCGGCCGCGAGGGTCTCGTCGCCGAACTCCGTGCGGAACGACGTCGACCACATCTCCGGCAGCACGCACAGCCGCGCGCCCGCGTGCACGGCGTCCTCGACGCCGGCCTGCATCGCCGCGACGTTCGCCGCGACGTCGTCATCGGCGACGTCGAACTGCACGGCGGCAGCCATGTATTCCTCGAGCGCGCTCACTCAGGCAACATAGCTGGACGAGCGAGCCGCGAGAACCTCCGGCGGAAACGAAACGGGGAGGCAGGGCCGCGCCCTGCCTCCCCGTCGCGATGTCTTGTTCCGCGTCGGCTCAGCCCTTGAACAGGATGCCGTCGGTCGACGTGCCCGTGGGCTTCTTGGCCTTGGGCGCCGCGTCGGTGCGGGTTTCGGCGATCAGCTGGTCGCTCGGCTTGAAGATCACCGTCTCCTTGTTGGCGACGTCGATGCTCGCGCCGGTGAGCGGGTGCTTGTAGGCGCGCCCCTTGCGGATGCGGCGCTCGAAGGTGCCGAAGCCCTTCACCGCGACCTTGCCGCGGGTGTGCAGCAGCTCGCTGACGGAGTCGAGCACCGCGTCGAGGACGCGCGCCGCGGTGCGACGAGGAACGTTCAGCTCCTCGGCGACCTTGTCGGCCAGAATCCCCTTGTTCGCCTGGCGGCCGAACTGCTCTTCGTTCGCAGCGAGCTTGCCCGTCGCCTGATCCATGCTGGTCGCATCCTGCTTCGTCGTGCCGGTCATTCCTTCGTCCCTCTTTCCCAGTTGGTTCCCTGCGGCCCGCTGTGCGAACCGCTCTCCCTTCGATCCACCCGGGTCAGTCTTGCGCGGCTTGCGGCACCGGCTTGGGAGCCCCGACGAATCGCTCGAGGCCCGAAACCAGCTTGGCGAGGTAGCGCGCGGCCACACTGCCCGGGAAGGCTTCGCTGAAAGGCGTGCGCTTCAAAACGGCGCCCTCAACGGAGGTATCTTCCGGCAGCAGGCCGAGCCAGTTTAGGTCGAACCCCAAAAAGCGCTCGGTGCAGCCCTTGAGCTTCAGGAACACCTGCTCGGCCTCTTCGGGCGAGCGGACGCGGTTCACGACGGTGTGGATCGGCTTGTCGTAGCCGTCCTGCACGACGACCTTGACGATCCCGTAGGCGTCGGCGATCGCGGCGAAGTTGCTCGTCGTCACCAGCACCGTGTGGTCGGCGATGCTGACGAAGTCGGTCACGCCCTTGCTGACGCCGGCGCTCGTGTCGAGCAGGATCACGTCGCAGAAGGGGCTGAGGTCCTCGACGGCGAGGCAGATCTGGGCTCGGCCGTTGTCGTCGAGGTTGGCCATGTCCTTCACGCCGCTGCCGCCGCTGATGAACTTCACGTCACACGGTCCAGGCACGATGATGTCCGCGAGCTCGGCCCGGTCGGCGACGTAGTCCAGCAGCGTCTTCTCCGGCTTGATGCCCGCGAGAATGTGCGCGTTGGCGAGGCCGAGGTCGGTGTCGACGATGATCGTCCGGTAGCCGCGCCTGCTGAACTCGCACGCGATGTTGACCGACAGGGACGTCTTGCCGACGCCGCCCTTGCCAGAGGTCACCGCGAAGATCGTGGCCCGCTTGCCGCTCTTCTCAGTCGGATTCGTTGGTTCGGACATATGAAACCTGTTGTTGCAGTCTCCTTCAGTCGCACCTATCGACCATGGAAGGGTTCCACCTTGCGTCCAAGTTCGGGACCGCCGGAGGTCCACTCGTGCCTGGTCCGCGTGGTCGCGCGGGGGGGCGGCGAGTGTCGGACTTCCGCACACCTGCTGCGGCTGTCGCGGAGCGTCCTTCGCCGATGCCACCGCGCGAACGGCCCCGGGCCCGCAGCGCGCCGGCGCGCTCCTGTGCGGGGCTTCCTGGCCGCGCCGATTTCCTGCCACGCTGATCTGGACCGGGGCCGCGACAGTCGCTAGCGTGTGCGCCCCCTCGGGGGGCTGTAGCTCAGTTGGTAGAGCGTTGCGTTCGCAATGCAAAGGTCAGGGGTTCGAATCCCCTCAGCTCCACCAGAACACGACCCGGCCCGCTGGACCTGAAAGTCTGGTGGGCCGCGTTCGTTTCCACCTCGTGCACGGGGCCGCAGCCAAGGGAGCGTGCGGTGCGCCCGCGCGCAGCACCGCACTTCTGCACGCGCCGATGGTCGTGCCTTGCAGCGTGGCTATGCTATCTGCCGATTATTCCGGGCAGGTACCCCCGAGGTACCCCCGGCAGGGACAGTCAGGGCACGGAGGGCGGCCGACGGTCGCACGCTCCGATTCCATCGAACCGAAACGCACCTTCCAGCATGGGCCGACCCGTCATCGTTAGCGCCTGCCGCACCGCCATCGCGAAGTTCCAGGGCGCGCTGTCGTCCTTCACCGCGCCCCAGCTCGGGGGACTCGCGGTGTCCGAGGCGCTGAAGCGGAGCGGCGTCCCCGCAGACCAGGTCGACGAGGTCTTGATGGGCAACGTGCTGCAGGCGGGCCTCGGCCAGAACCCCGCGCGCCAGGCGCAGCTCGCGGCGGGCATCCCCGACAGCCAGGCGGCGGTCACGATCAACAAGGTCTGCGGCTCCGGCCTCAAGACCGTCATGCTCGCGGCGCAGGCCATCAAGGCGGGCGACATCCAGTGCGCGGTCGCCGGCGGCATGGAGTCGATGACCAACACCCCGGACCTGCTGCCCGCGGCGCGCGCGGGCTCGCGCCTGGGACACGCCCAGGCCCTGGACGGCATCGTGTGGGACGGCCTGTGGGACCACTACAACGACTTCCACATGGGCAACACGGGCGAGCTCGTGGCGGAGAAGTACGGCGTGACCCGCGAGGAGCAGGACGCCTACGCGGCGGACAGCCACCGAAAGGCGGTCGCGGCGCAGGAGGCGGGCGCCTTCGACGACGAAATCTTCTCGGTCGAGGTGCCGCAGCGGAAGAAGGACCCGATCGCGTTCGACAAGGACGACGGGCCGCGCGCCGACTCGACGGTCGAGGCGCTCGGCAAGCTGCGCCCGGCGTTCAAGCGCGAGGGCG
>JBERSB010000075.1:0-7086 GCA_041236755.1 Luminiphilus sp.
GGCTTTGTAGTCCCTGAAGTGAGGTTCCAGGAGGGGGCAGGCGTCCCAAGCGGGTACAAATGCAGACAGCACGGGCGGAACGCGGCGGTGGCGGTCAGGTTCGCCGGAGCGGATTACCGATGAGGACGACGTTCGTCGAGCCGTTCGGTTGCCCGTGCGTTCCAGAGATCTAGGATGCGTAGGCGACCTGCTTTGCGAGGCAAACCAAACGTGATTTCAGCCAACAGTCCCGCCGTGAAGGATGCCCGAGGCCCGCTGCGAGGGCTCGCCCTGATGCTGCTCGCGCTGCTGACCAGCTGCGGCAGCTTCGAGGACAAGCGCATCCGCGAGCTGCTGCACGAGAAGGGCTTCGGCTCGCGCGCCGACGGAGAGGCGACGCGTGAGAACTACCTCGGCGGCACCGACGTGGTGCAGTTCATCGTGCCGCCCGAGGTGCTGCTGCAGCCGGGCGCCGAGCAGCTGGCGGTCCTGCAGACGGGCCAACCCGTCGGCGTCGACGGCACGATCTTCGTGCCGCTGGTCGGCCCGGTCTACGCGCTCGGCAAGACCGAGGCGGAGCTCGCCGCGCTGGTCCGCACGCAGCTGCGCAGCGTGCTCAAGTTCGACGTGGACCTGCAGGCGCGCATCAACGGCGCCAAGTTCTTCTACGCCATCGGCGAGGTGCTGCTCAAAGGGCCGCTGCCGCTGACGGCGGACACCACGCTGATCGACGCGCTGTTCCGCGCGCGCTGGTCCGACCTCGCGAACCTCGGACGCGTCTACCTGATCCGGCCCGACGCCGAGCACCCGCTGGTGATCGACGTCAACGTGCGTGAGATGCTGACGACCGGCTTCACCGCCGCGAACTTCCAGATCCGCGAGCACGACATCCTCTCCGTGCAGCCGACGTGGCTCGGCACGGTCGCGCGCCTGCTCGAGCGCCTGTTGACGCCGGTGGCGCTGGCGGTGCGCACGATGCTCGGCGCAGCGCAGTTCTCGTTCGCCTACGACGTGCTCACGGGAGACGCGGCCGGCGGCCGGCTGTTCTTCCGGTTCTGACGCCCACGTGCCTACCCGATCCGAAAGCAGGAGCGCGCGCCGACGATGACCCAGGTCGAACTGCCACAGCTGTCGCTGCAGCGCTACGTCGACCTCGTCAAGCGTCGGCGGTGGCAGCTCGTGCCGGTGTCCCTGCTGGGGCTCCTGGTCGGAGGCCTGGTCGCGTTCTTCATCCCGCGCTTCTTCGTCGCCGAGACCCTGCTCGAGCACCAGCAGGTGCCGACGGGCGTCAACGACCCCGAGAACCCCTTCCGCGCGGTCGTAGACACCGCGAAGAGCACGATCCCGCTCGCCGCGGGCGAGGTGATCGACGAGCTGAAGTGGCCGGAGGTGGTCGAGCTCGACGACTTCGAGCGCGGCCAGTTCGAGCGCGACGTGGAGTCCCGGATCACGGTCAACGAGACCAACGGCGGCGACCGCACCCGCAGCTACGCGCTGATCCGGGTGCAGTACCGCGACCGCGACGGCGACCGCGCCGCGGCCTTCCTCAACAAGCTGGTCGAGGTCTGGGGGCGCCGCCGCACCGACGAGCTGCGCGCGCCGGCCGAGGCCGAGCGCGTGGTCGCGAGCACGGACGCCGACCGCGCCCGCAAGACGTTGGCCGACTACATGCTCGAGAAGCAGGCGCTCGAGCGGCAGTACGGCTTCGACCCTCTGGTCGACATCGCCGTGCAGCGCATGGAGTGGCCCAAGGAGGAGGCCGAGCGCCGCGAGCGGGAGAGCGAGCGCCGCAGCCAGCAGCGGCAGCGGGCGCGGCTGGCCGCGGCGATCGAGTCCGACCGCGCGCGGCTGGCGGACCTCCCGATGCGGGTCCCGCCCGACGCGACCAACGTGCTCGCCGAAGCGCTCAAGGTGCCGGCGGCCAAGCTGCTGGTCGTGCGCTGGATGCGCGCGAAGCAGGAGTACGAGAACTCCTACCACGAGGGCACGCAGGCCTACTTCAACGCCAAGCGCAAGGCGGCCCTGCTGCTCGAACAGATCAAGGCGCTGGTGCCGCAGCCGCCGGTCGACGAGGAGGGCCTCGTGCCCAACAAGACCTACGTCGAGCTCCTCGCCAAGGTGACCGCAGCCGAGCTGGAGCTGAGCGAGCTCGACGCGGCGCTGGAGCTGCAGCGCAAGCAGCTTGAGGAGGAGGCCAAGCGGTTCGCGGCGCGCGTCGAGGGCTACAGCATCTACACGCAGAAGCTGGACCAGGTCGCAGAGGCCCAGGCGGCCAAGGAAGAGGCGCTCGCCGACCTCAAGGCGGCCACGGACCTGATCGCCAAGCTCAACCGCGAGCTGCCGGTGAGGACCAAGCGGCCCGCCGTGGTCCCGCCCGCGCCGACCGAGCCGAACATCCTCGTGGTCGCGCTGATCGGCTGCGTGCTCGGGCTCGGCGCCGCCATCGGCTTGATCCTCGCGTTCGACGTCCTGCAGGGCTCGTTCAAGACGGTCGAGGACGTGGAGCGCGGCGTGCCGGTGCCCGTGCTCGGTGGAGTCGCCCACCTCGAGACCGTCGAGGAGCGGCAGCAGGCCGCGCGCGGCCGGCGCCGGGTCGCGGTCGCGTCCGGGCTCGCGGTCGCGATGATCACCGTCGTCGTGTCGATCTTCTACATCGACGCAACGCTGCTGCCGCCGGTCGTGAGCGACATCCTGGCGATGCTCCTGGGCGCCTGATCCCCGTCAGCGATGCGGGATCTGCTCGTCTTCCTGTTCGTGATGGCGCTGATGCCGACGGCCTTCCGCAGGCCGTACATCGGCCTGCTGCTGTTCAGCTGGCTCGCCTACATGCGGCCGCAGGACCTGTGCTGGGGCTTCGCGCGCAGCATGCGGCTGTCGTTCCTGGTGTCGGCGGCGATGCTGATCGGGTGGTGGGCCAACGAACAGGGCAAGAAGCGGTTCACGCACTGGTAGCCGAGGACCAGCATGATGGCGATGTTGATGGCGCTGGTCTCCATGAGCTACGTGCAGGCGCAGGTGCACGACGAGTACACCAACCGCTACTTCTTCGAGTACTGCAAGATCATCGTCATCGCGCTGTTCACTGTCGGCCAGGTGGACACGCGGCAGCGCCTCAAGGTGATCTTCTGGGTCATCGCGATCTCGCTCGGCTTCTACGGGGTCAAGAACGGGCTGATCGGCGTGCTCAAGGGCGGCGGCTTCCAGATCATCCGCGGCCCCGGCGGGATGCTGCTCGACAACAACGACTTCGCGCTCGCGCTCGTGATGAACGTGCCCCTGCTGTGGTACCTGGGCATCGGCGAAGGCAAGGAGTGGGTCCGCAAGGCGACCCTCTGCGCGGTCGGCCTGACGGTAGCTACCATCCTGCTCACGCACAGCCGCGGGGCGTTCCTGTCGCTGTGCCTCACCACGCTCTGGATCGCGTGGCGCTCAGGCCACCTGCTGCGGGCGGTGGCCGTGCTAATCCTGCTCGCGGCGATCTTCCCGCTGGTCGTGCCCGAGCACGTGCTCGAGCGCCTCGCGACGATCACCGACACCGAGGAGTCCTCGGCGAACTCGCGCCTGACGGCGTGGGCGACGGCGCTCGAGATGATCAAGAGCAACCCGTTCTGGGGCGTCGGGCTGCGCAACTTCCTGCCGCGGGTCAAGGATTACTCGGTGGTGCCGCTCGCGCCGGACGACCCGGGGCACGTCGCGCACAACAGCTACCTGCAGATCTGGGCAGAGTCGGGGACGATCGCGTTCGTCGTCTACATGGTGCTGCTGGCCTCGGTGTTCTGGACGCTGCGCAGGATCTACCGCACCGGCAGGCTGCGGCCCGACCTCGCCTGGGCGAGCAACTACGCGCGGATGATGGAGGCGACGACGGTCGGCTTCGCGATCGGCGCCTTCTTCCTCAACCGAGGCCACTTCGACCTCTTCTACCACTGGCTCGCGCTGGTCGCGGCGCTCAACCTCGTGGTGCGCTCGGCAGAGCTGCGTCCGCCTGAGCTGGCAACCGCAGCCGCGGCGCCGCGCGCGGCGTCCTCAGGCCTGATCGACGTCGTCGTGCCGGGTCTGCGCGCCAGCGGCGCGTCTTCGGGACGAAGGCTGGGCGCGCCCACGGGCGCGTCGGCTGCACCGGGTTGGCGCAAGTCGCCGGGGTGGCGCTGATGTGTGGCGTCTGCGGGTGGTTCGGCTTCTCCCGCGCCAAGACCGTCGAGCCCGCGCTGCTCGGCGCGATGAACGACGCGCTCGTGCACCGCGGCCCCGACGGCGAGGGGGTCCGCCGCGGTGAGGGCTACGCGCTCGGCCACCGCCGCCTGGCGATCGTCGACCTCGCCGGCGGCGCGCAGCCGATGGCGACGCCCGACGAGCAGCTGTGGGTCACGTTCAACGGCGAGATCTACAACCACGAGGAGCTGCGCGAGCAGCTCGAGCAGGACGGCGTCCGGTTCCGGACGCGCAGCGACACCGAGGTGCTGCTGCACGGCTACCGGCGCTGGGGCACGCAGCTGGCCTCGAGGCTGCGCGGCATGTTCGCGTTCGTGCTCGTCGACGAGCGCAAGCACGAGCTCTACGCCGCGCGCGACCGGCTCGGCAAGAAGCCGCTCTACTGGTGTGAGCACGAAGACGGCGTGGCGTTTGCCAGCGAGCTCAAGGCGCTGCGCGTGCTGCCGCGGACCTGGCGGCTGCGCCCGGACGCGATCTCGCAGTATCTCGGGCTGCGCTACGTGCCCGACCCGCTGACGGTCTACGAGGGCGTGCACAAGCTCTCGGCCGCGCACCAGCTGCACGTGCGCGACGGACGCGTGACGACCGAGCGCTACTGGCAGCTTCGCTTCGAGCCGGACGAGCGCTCGCGGCAGGAGCACCAAGGCGAGGTGTTGGAGCGGCTCGACGACGCTGTCTCCGCCCGCCTGATGGGGGAAGTACCGCTGGCGCCGTTCCTGTCGGGCGGCGTCGACAGCTACGCGGTCGTGGACTCGATGACGCGCTCGCTCAGGCGTCCGGTCGAGGCGTGCACGGTCGGATTCTCTGACCCGCGCTACGACGAACGCGCGGGCGCGCGCGCGTCGGCGGCGGCTTGCGGCGCCGTGCTGCAAGAGGAGGTGCTCGAGGCGGACGACCTGCTCGACCTGGACTGGTTCAGCGAGACCTACGACGAGCCCTTCAGCGACAGCAGCGCGATCCCGACCTACCACGTGAGCCGCCTCGCGCGGCGACACGTCACGGTGGCGCTGACCGGCGACGGCGGCGACGAGGCCTTCGGCGGCTACCGGCGCTACCTGTTCGACGTGCGCGAGCACCGCGCCCGCCGCTGGCTGCCGCGGGCGGCGTGGCGCGTGCTCGGCGCGGCCTATCCCAAGGCGGACTGGCTGCCGCGCCCGCTGCGCGCCAAGCGCACGCTGCAGAACCTCGCGCGCGACCCGGCCGAGGCCTACGCGCGCTCGGTCAGCGCGCTGCTTCCCGAGGAGGTCTTCTCGGTGCTGCGCCGCGACCTGCACGACGCCGCCGGCGACCCGCACGCCGCCGTGCTGCGCGCCTACCGCAGCTCGGACGCGCAACACCCGCTGCACCGCGCCGTGGCAGCCGACCTCGAGACCTGGCTGCCGGGCGGGATCCTGGTCAAGGCCGACCGCGCGTCGATGGCGGTCTCGCTGGAGCTGCGCGCCCCGTTCCTCGACCACCACCTGCTGGAGTCGGCCGCGACGATCCCGGGTGACTGGCACTTCGACGGCGGCCGCACCAAGTCGTTCCTGCGCGACACGCTCGGCTCGCGGCTGGAGCCTGCGGCGCTCAATCGGCAGAAGATGGGGTTCAGCGTGCCGCTCCGCGCCTGGTGCGCGGGCGTGGTCGGCGACGCTGTGCAGGCTGCGCTCGGCGAGCGCAAGCTGCGCGAGTGGATCGACACGGACGTGGTCAGCGGCCTGCTGCAGCGCCACCGTCAGGGCGTAGGCGACCACTCGGACCTGCTCTGGTCCGTGCTGGTGCTGGCCCGGTTCCTGGAGCGGTGGGCGCCCTGATGACCAGGATCGTCACGTTCACCAACCTGTTCCCGTCGTCGGTGACGCCGACGCACGGTCTGTTCGTGCGGGACCGCATGCGGCGGGTCGTGCAAGCGGGCGGGTTCGGCTGGACGGTGGTCGCGCCGGTGCCGCAGGTCCCGCTGCCGCTCCGGTTCGGCGCCTACCGCACCTGGGCCAAGGTGCCCGCGCAGGAGACCTCGGAAGGGGTCACCGTGCACCACCCGCGCTTCTTCCACCTGCCCGGCCTGTCCGCGCGCCGGCAGGCGGACGCGGTGCGAGAAGGCAGCCGGGAGTTGATGCGCGAGCTGTGTCAGGGCGCGGACGTCGTCGTCGACGCGCACTACTTGTGGCCCGACGGCGTCGCTGCCGCGGAGCTGGCGCAGGAGCTCGGCGTGCCCTACGTGCTGACGGCGCGCGGCACCGACGTGAACGTGCTCGCGCAGGATCCGCGCATCGGCGCGCGGATCGCGGCCGTCGCGCGCGGCGCGCGGGCCTGCCTCGCGGTCAGCGACGCGCTGGCAGCGCGCTTCGCCGAAGCCGCAGAGCTGCCGCGCGACGGCGTGGCGACGTCGCGCAACGGCGTGGACCTCGTGCGCTTCTCGCCGGGCGACCGGGCAGCGGCGCGCGCCGAGCTGGGCCTGCCGGCCGATGGTGCGATCGCGCTCGGGGTCGGCCGCCTCGTCGCGGGCACGGGATTCGCCACAGCTGCGCGCGCGGCGGCCCGCCGCGACGACCTCCAGCTGGTCCTGGTCGGCGAGGGCGACCAGCGCGGCGCGATCGAGGCAGCGGGCGCGGGGCGCGTCGTGTTCTTGGGTGCGCAGCCTCCCGAGCGCGTGGCCGTGGCCTACCGCGCCGCCGACCTGCTCGTGCTGCCGAGCGAGCGCGAGGGGTGGCCCAACGTCGTCACCGAGGCGCTGGCGTCGGGTCTGCCGGTCGTGTCGACGCGCGTCGGCGGCGTGCCGCAGATCCTGGGCGAGCGACCGCCGCTGCAGCTCGGCGCGATGGTGGAGCCGGGCGACAGCGACGGGTTCGCCGACGCCGTCGACGCCGTGCTCGCGGCCGAACGCGACCCCGCGCGGGTGCGCGCATTCGCCGAGCG
>JBERSB010000076.1:0-12076 GCA_041236755.1 Luminiphilus sp.
CGCGAACCGCTGCACGAAGCGCTCGAAGCCGATCTCCTCACACAGCGGCGCGAGGTCTTCGGTCGGCCCCTTCCAGCGCAGGTCGTCCAGCCTTTCGGCGAGCGGGACGTCGGTGCGCAGCGTCGCCAGCCGCCGGTAGAGCAGCGCGTCCTCGCGCTGTTCGCGCAGCACCTCGGCGAGCCCCGCAGCACCCCGGACCTTGACCTGCCAGTCCGCGACGTCGTCGGGGATCTGCTCGAGGTGGCCGTAGCTGACCAGTACGGTCGCCGTGGACTTGGCGCCCCACTTCGGCAGCCCCGGGATGCCGTCCTGGGCGTCGCCGACCAGCGCGAGGTAGTCGGGGATCGACTCGGGCGCGACGCCGAACTTCTCGTAGACCGCGTCCTCGTCGTAGAGCTTCTGCTGCTTGCGGTCGTACTGCACGACCTTGCCGCCGACCATCTGGCCGAGGTCCTTGTCGGGCGTGCAGATGTAGACCCGCCCGACGCGGTCGTCCTGAGCGAACCGCGCAGCCCCGGCCGCGAGCCCGTCGTCGGCCTCGAACTCGACCATCGGCCAGACGACGCAGCCGAGCGCGGCGACCGCCCGCTCGGCGAGCGGAAACTGCGCCCACAGGTCCTCGTCCATGCCCTCGCCCGTCTTGTAGCCCTCGAACAGCTCGTTGCGGAACGACTCGACCACCGTGTCAAAGGCGACGGCCACGTGCGTGGTGAACTCGTCGCGCAGCAGCGCCCCCATGCTGGAGAGCAGCCCGCGGACCGCGCCGACCTCGCGGCCGTCGGGTGCTTTGGCGGGCGGCGCGCCGAAGAAGCTCCGGAACAGCTCGTAGGTGCCGTCGACCAGGTGCACGTTGACGCCGTCGGACATGCGTCCCATCTTGCCGCGGCAGGTGTCCGACCTCGACGCACAACTCAGAGAACGCCTGGCCCCGACCGGCGGCTGGGCGCACACCGAGCTGCGGCGGGCCGCTGTGCTGTGCCCCATCGTGCAGCAGGGCGGTGTCGACCACGTGCTGCTGGGGCTGCGGCCGATGACCAGCGACGCGCACGCCGGCCAGATCGCCCTGCCGGGCGGCAAGCGGGAGGACGACGAACAGCCGGTCGAGACCGCGGTCCGCGAGTGCCGAGAGGAGGTCGGGATGCCGCCCGATCACGTGACGCCGCTCGGCGAACTGCAGCCGCGCGTCAGCACCTCACGCTTTCACGTACACTGCGTCGTCGCCCGCGTCGCGCCGTTCGAGCTGCGCGTGTCCGCGCGCGAGGTGGAGCGCGTTCTGTTCGTGCCGCTGCCGCTGCTGAGGCAACCCGCGCGCTGGCGCGAGCGGCCGCCGCCGGGCCCGCCCCGCGCGGGCCAGCCCGCGACCAGCCCCCACTTCGCCTACGGCGACGACCTCATCTGGGGGCTGACCGGCAGGTTCCTGCAGGACCTCGTCCAGCGCCTCGCAGCGCCCGCAAGTTAGCCGCGCAGCTCCGCGCCGATCTCAGGGGCGTTCTTGCGCACCTTGTCGAGGAACTTGCCCTCGTCCTTGTCCGACAGGGTGCGGTCGTTGGCCCCGAGCGTGACGGTGAAGTTCAGCGACTTCTTGCCGTCGGGCACGTGCTCGCCGCGGTAGACTTCGAACAGCTCGACCGCGCGGATCAGCTTGCGGCCGGTCGTGCGCAGGAACTCGGCGACCTCGCCCACCTTGGCCTCGGCGTCCACCAGCAGCGCGACGTCGACCGGCAGGCCCGGGTAGACCGGCACCGGCTCGTAGCTCGGCGTCGCGCGGCCGTTGGCGTGCAGCGCGCGCACGTCGATGGTCGCGATCGCGACCTTCTGCGGCAGGTGGAGCAGCTTGCACGTCCAAGGGTTGAGGTGGGCGACGTAGCCGACGGGCGAGCCGTCGCGGTCGACGGCCACCGCCCTCGCCGGGTGCACCCACGGCTGGTCGCTGCCGCTCCACGGCCGGTGCAGCTCGACCGGATATCCGAGGCGCCGCAGCAGGTGCTGCACGTGCTCGCGCAGCTCCCCGAACGGGTGGGGACCAGCGCCGTCCCGCCGCGCGAACACCAGCGCCAGCTCGCGCACCTCGTGCGGCAGGCCGTGTTCGTCCTTCATCTCGGCGTGGTAGCCCTTGCCGGTCTCGACGAGCCGCACGTCCGGGTGCTGTCGCAGGTTGCCCTCGACGGTCGCGAGCAGGCTCGGCAGCACGTGCCGACGCATCCGGGTGATCTCGGGCGCGACCGGGTTGGAGACGCGCACGTACTGCTGCGCCTGCGCGCCGCACGCCTCGACGACGGCGTCGGGCACGAAGCTGTAGTTGTAGACCTCGTTGCAGCCGAGCTCGAGGCAGCTCAGCTCGACCATCCTGCGGACCAGGAACAGCTCCTCGTTGTGCGGCGGCGGCTCGACCGCGCCGACCAGCGGCTGCTCGGGGATGTTGTCGTAGCGGTACATCCGGCCGACCTCCTCGATCAGGTCGTCCTCGATGGCCACGTCTTTGGTCGCGCGGAAGCTCGGCGCGCGGCAGACGAAGCCGTCAGCTGTCGGCTCGACGCCGAACGACAACGAGGTGAGGATCTCGACGACCTTCTCGTCCTCGAGCGCCACGCCGAGCTTGAGGTCGAGGCGGTCCCTGCGGAGCACCAGGGGCTCGGCCTCGTAGCTGAAGCCCGCCGGGTCGACCAGCGGACCCGCCGCGGCCGCGGTCGGGCAGTACGTCTGCAGCAGCTGCAGGAAGTGTTGCACCGCGACCTCGGCGTTGGCCGGGTCCTGCGCCTTCTCGAACCGCGTGCTCGCGTCGGTCCGCAGGCCGAGCCGCATGGTCGTGCGCCGGATGGTGGTCGCGTGGAAGTTGGCCGACTCGAGGAACAGGCTGCTGGTGCCGTCTTCGACCATCGTGCCCTGGCCGCCCATCACGCCCGCGAGCGCCTCGGGCTCGTCGCCTGCGCAGATCAGCAGGTCGGTCGCCACCAGCGAGCGCTCCTGGCCGTCGAGCGTGGTCATCTTCTCGCCGTCACGCGCGCGCCGCACCTTGATCGCGCGGTCGCCCACGTGGCGGGCGTCGAAGGCGTGCATCGGCTGGCCGAGGTCCAGCATCACGAAGTTGGTCAGGTCGACCGGGAGGTTGATCGCCCGCTGCCCGACCGCCTGCAGCATCCAGCGCAGCTCGTTGGGCGACGCGCCGCTCTGCACGCCGTCGATGCGCAGGCCGCAGTAGCGCGGGCACGCCTCGGCGTCCTCGATCACGACCTCGACACGATCGCCGTCGGCCGGCAGCTCTACGGGCTCGCAGACCGGCCGCAGCTGCCGCCCGTAGATCGCCGCCAGCTCACGCGCGAAGCCGTAGTGCCCCCACAGGTCCGGCCGGTGGTTGACCGACTTGTTGTCGATCTCGAAGACCCAGTCCTGCACCGCGCAGACGTCGACGAAGCGGGCGCCGATCTCGGTGTCGGCGGGCAGCACGAAGATGCCGTCGGCCTCGTCGCTCAATCCCAGCTCCGACTCCGAGCAGATCATCCCGTGGGACTCGACGCCGCGGATCTTACCGACCTTGATCTTCAGGGCACCCTTGCCGCCCGAAGCGGGCAGGGTGTCGCCGGGCTTGATCACGACGACACGCTGTCCGGCGTCGACGTTGGGCGCGCCGCAGACGATCTGCACGACGCCGCCGGACTTGCCGAGGTCGACCTGGCAGACCGACAGCTTGTCCGCGTCGGGGTGCTTCTCGCGCTTGCGCACGTGCCCGACCAAGAGCGGCTCGAGGCCGGCCCCGAACTGGACGAGGTCCTCGATCTCGGCGGTCGACATCGTCAGGTCGGCGAGCACCTGCTTGGGGTCGATGCCGGACAGGTCGACGTGGCGGCTCAGCCAGCGGAGCGAGAGCTTCATCGCGCCACCTCCGGGAACTGCGACAAGAACCGCAGGTCGCCGCCCATGAAGTGCCGGATGTCGTCGATGCCGTAGCGCAGCATCACGACGCGCTGCAGCCCCATGCCGAACGCGAAGCCGGTGTACTGCTCGGGGTCGAGGCCGCCCTCGCGCAGGACGTTGGGGTGCACCATGCCGCACGGCAGGATCTCGATCCAACCGCTCTGCTTGCACACCGAGCAGCCGTCGCCGCCGCAGAACGGGCAGTTCACGTCGAGCTCGAAGCCGGGCTCGACGAACGGGAAGAACCCGGGCCGCAGCCGCACCTCGACGTCGCGCTCGAGGATCACCCGCAGGCACGTCTTCATCGTGTGGATCAGGTTCGCGGTGCTGACGCCGCGCGAGCGCCCGGCGGCGTCCTTCTGCACGCGGTCCACGACCAGCCCTTCCATCTGGTAGAAGCTGTGCTCGTGCGTCTTGTCGACGGTCTCGCTGCGGAAGCACCGGCCCGGCACGATGACCTTCAGCGGCGGTTCGAAGCCGGCCTTGGTGAGCCGCTGCAGGGTGCGGACCTGCACCGGCGAGGTGTGCGTGCGGAGCAGGTTGCCGTCGTCGAGCCAGAACGAGTCCTGGCTCTCGCGCGCGGGGTGGTCGCCCGGGATGTTGAGCGCGTCGAAGTTGAAGTACTCCGACTCGATCTCCGGGCCGTCCTCCCAGCGGAAGCCCATCGACGTGAACAGGTCGACCAGCTCGTTCTGCACGATCGTGATCGGGTGCATCGCGCCGCGCCGCGCGCGCGGCCCCGGCTCGGTCGGGTCGAAGTCGGTCGCCTCCAGCTCGCGGTCGAGCGCCTCGGCCTCGACGGCGTCCGTGCGCTGCTTGAGCGCGGACTCGACGAGCTGCTTGACCGCGTTGGCGGCCTTGCCGAACGCGGGCCGCTCTTCCTTTGGCAGCGACGTGACCGAGCGCACCAGCTCGAGCACCTCGCCCTTGGGCCCGAAGAGGCGCGTCTCGAGCGCGGCGAGCGCCGCAGCGTCGGCGGCGCCGGCCACCTGCTGCAGCCACGCGTCCTGTTTGGCGGTGATGTCCATGGGGGTATGGGCGGTACAGCACAACGGCGCTGGACTTGCCAGCGCCGTCTGGGGTTGCGTGCGAAGCGGGGCCCTCGTCGGGCCCGCGACCGTCAGCTCAGCGCCGTCTTGGCTTGGCCGCAGATGGCGCCGAAGGTCGCCGGGTCGTGGATCGCCATCTCGCTGAGCTCCTTGCGGTTCAGCTTGATGCCGGCCTTCTGGATGCCGTGGATGAACTGCGAGTAGCGCAGGTCGTGCATCTTGACGGCGGCGGTGATCCGCGTGATCCAGAGGCGGCGGAAGGCCCGCTTCTTCTGGGCGCGGCCGGCGAACGAGAAGGCGTCCGCGCGCAGCGTCGTCTCCTTCGCGATGCGGAACAGGTTTCCGCGGCGCTGGCGGAAGCCCTTGGCGCGCTTGAGGACGCGGTTGCGGCGTTGGCGGGTGGCGGGACCGTTGGTTGCGCGACTCATGGTTGTTACCTCCCACCCAACAGCATGGCCATGTTCGCGTTGATCTTGCCCGAACACACGGAGGGCTTGCGCAGCTTGCGCTTACGCTTGGTCGAGCGCCGCACCATGATGTGCGACGTGAACGCATGGTGGAACTTGACCTTGCCGGTCTTGGTCAGCTTCATGCGCTTGACCACCGCCTTTTTGGTCTTCTGCTTGGTCATGACTGCAGTCCTATCGGTGTCCGACGCGCAGCAACTTGCAGCGCCCGCCGGAGATGGAAGGGGCAAAGACGCTAGCGACCGATCCTGGGGGCGGCAAGCCCGGCTTGGGCAAAAACTCTGGCATCCGAGGGAGCCGCGGACGAAAACCCAGGCCGACCGGGGCGTTGCCCCGCCACGAGCATGGACCTCACGATCGCGCTGCTGCACATCCTGGGCTGGCTGATCCTGGCCTTCGCGCTGGTCCTGCCGAAGCTCCGGCGGGTCGCCATCAGCGCCCTGGCCGCGATCGCGGGCCTGACCCTGGTCCTGGGCGTCGGCGAGGGCACCCGGACGCTCGAGACCTTGCACACCTACGCCGGCTACGAAGGCAACGCCATGGAGGTCTCCATGGTCTCGTTCCCGACCGGGACCTTCGAGGCCGAGGCCGGGCTCTGGGCCGCTCCCTACGCCGGGTTCGCGCTGCTGTGGATCCTGATCCTCTGGGCGCTGCGCCGCCGCGAGGTCAAGAACCCCTGGGGGCTGCCGCTGCTGATGGCGTGGACCAGCTTCGCTGCCTGGCTCGGCATGCAGTACTTCGCAGCACCAGGCGTGCTGGTGCAGCCGGTCGGCCTGGACCGGTTCCTGTGGCCAGCAGGCCTCGCGCTCGCGCTGGTCGCCGCACAGCACGCCAAGAGCCTGCCGATGCTGTTCGTGATGGTCAGCTCGGGCATCCTCTTGGGGCGCCTCCCGGTCGCGCTGTTCAGCAAGTACGCGAGCGACCAGCGACTGGGCACCTGCCTCGACGTGCATTTGGTCCGCGACATCGTCAACCCGATGACGCAGCAGCCGTTCGTGCCGCGCCTCGCGGTCGACTCCGGCGACCAGCAGTTCTGGCTGATCTGGCTCGAGCACGTGATCTTCTTCCCCGGCGTCTACGCGATGAGCCTGTTCGGGATCGCGTTCGGCAGCTACATGTTCCACCGGCACGCGCCGGGCGCGCCCGTCGCCGCCCAGCGCCCGCAGACGCAGGCGACGTGAGCACCGCGGGCCCAAGCAGGATCGCCGGCAGCGCGCCGGACCTCGCCCGCGCCGCGCTCCGCACGAAGTTCGGCCGCGTCCGCTCGACCACCGAGCGGCTGATGGCGCCGCTCGGCGCCGAGGACTTCCGGGCGCAGCCCATCGAGGAGGTCAGCCCGCCATACTGGAACCTCGGCCACACCAGCTGGTTCTTCGCCACCAACCTGCTGCGCCGCTTCGACCGGATGCCAGAGGGCTTCGACCGGCTCGACTTCGCGCTCAACAGCTACTACGAGGGCTTGGGCCCGCGGCTCGAGCGCGGCCGGCGTGGGCGCGTGGCCGCGCCGTCGACCGAGCTGGTGCGGCGCTACCGCAGAGCCGTCGACGACGCGACGCGGCAGTGGATCGCGGAGTGCCCGGAGCAGCACCTCGAGGACACGGCGCGCCTCGTGACCATCGGCTGCGAGCACGAGCAGCAGCACCAGGAGCTGTTCTGCACCGAGATCCTCTACATCCGCTGGTCGGCGCCCGAAGGGCTCCGGCGCGGCTACCTGCCGCCGCGCGACGACGCGCCCGCCGACGAGCCAAACGCAGCAGACGCGCAGCGCGGCCCGCTCGGCGCGGTCTCGTTCGAGGCCGCGGACACCACGCTCGGCTACCAGGGCCGCGCGATCACGGACGGCGGGTTCCACTGGGACAACGAGGCGCCCGCCCACCGCGCGGTTGTCGGCGACTACCGCCTCGGCGACCGGCTGGTAACCAACCGCGAATGGCTGGCGTTCATGGCGGACGGCGGCTACCGAGACCCGCTGCTCTGGCTGTCCAACGGCTGGGACGAGGTCCGCCGCGAAGGCCTCGAGGCGCCGCTCTACTGGCAGCGCGACGGCGGGGGCGGCTACACGCGCTTCTCTCTGCGCGGGGATGCGCCGGTCGACCCGGACGCGCCGGTCAGCCACGTCTGCTTCTACGAGGCCGACGCGTTCTGCCGCTGGCTCTCTGAGCAGGGTGCGGCGTGGCGCGGCGCGCGGCTCCCGCGCGAGGTCGAGTGGGAGCACGCGGCGAGGCTCCAGGGCTTTTACCGCGACGACGCCAACCTGCTCCAGGACGACCCCGGCGCGAGCGCGCTCGACGTCGAGGTCGCCGACGCGACCGGCGAGGGACTGCGTCAGCTGCAGGGCACGCTGTGGGAGTGGACCATGAGCCACTACGAGCCCTACCCCGGCTACCGCGCGTTCGACGGCGCGCTGATGGAGTACAACGGCAAGTTCATGGACAACCAGCGCGTGCTCCGGGGCGGCTCGTTCGCCACTCCCCGCAGCCAGTGCCGGGTCGCCTACCGCAACTTCTGGCCGCAGGCGACGCGGTTCCAGGCCAGCGGCCTGCGCGTCTGCGCGGACCGCTGACGCGGCAGCCACCGGCGGGCCGGCCGCCGGCGGGCCAATGCCGCGCTACTTGCCGTCGGAGCCCGCGAGCTTGCCGGCGTACTTGGCCGGGTCCTTCTCGAACTTCGCCTTGCACTTGCCGCAGCAGAAGGCGACCTGGCGGCCCTCGTAGTCGACGACGTAGTCCGCGTCGACGGGCATGCCGCTCACCGGGCACGTGTCGTTGGTCTTGCCACCCTTGCGCTCGAGCTCGTCGGCCAGCGCGCCGGCGCCGTAGATCTTGCGCAGCGACTCGATGATGATCGCCGTGTGCACCGACACGGTGCGCGAGACCTCGTCGTCGAAGACGTAGCGGTTGCCCAGCATCTCGATGTTGCCGTCGAAGATCAGGCCGACCACGTTCTGGTCCTTGTCGATCATCGGCGAGCCGGAGTTGCCGCCGATGATGTCGCACGTCGCGACGAAGTTGAACGGCGTCGAGAGGTCGAGCTCCTTCTCCTTGTCGAGCCACTCCTGCGGGATGTCGAACGGGTGCTCGCCGCCGAACTCGTGGTGGCGCGCGAACAGGCCGTAGAGCGTCGTGACCGGCGGCGCCTTGGTGCCGTTGTAGTCGTAGCCCTTGACGACGCCGTCGCTGATGCGCAGCGACATCGTCGCATCCGGCGGGATCTCGGTGCCGTAGACCGCGAAGCAGGCCTCGCCGATCTTGACGTTCAGCTCGTTCTCCTGCTGCTGCAGCGACTGCATCTTCTGGTTGTCGCCGTCCTTCATCGCCTGGATGCGCTGCGCCTGGATCGACGCGATGCGGTCCCAGATGTCGCCGTAGGCCTCCTGCAGCGCCGGCTTCTTGGCGACCTCTGCGCGCAGGTCCGCCTCGGCCTTCGCCTTGATCTCCATGATGCGCTCGTCGCGGAGGCCGTCGAGGTAGCCCTGCAGGGCCTTGCGGCTGTTCTCGGCGCGCAGGATCTGCGGCAGCAGCTTCTTGCGTTTCTCCTCGTCGCCTTGGACCTGCGCCTCGAACTGCGCGAGCTGGCCCTCGTAGCGCTGGACCACGCGCGGCAGCAGCTGGTCGCGGTCGAACTCACACTGCGCGAGCGTCTTGAGGCGGCCCGTGCTGCCAGGGTTGCCGATCACGAAGACCGGCTCACCCTCGCCGGCGCCCGAGGTCTTCCACTCGAAGCAGAACTCCTTGCTGTCGACCGGGCGGCCGTTCTCGTAGGCGCGCAAGAAGGCGAAGTCGAGGCCCCAGCGCGGGTAGCAGAAGTTGTCCGGGTCGCCGCCGAAGTGCGCGCTCTGCCCGTGCGGCACGCACACCAGGCGCAGGTCGTCGTAGATGCGGTGGCTGTAGAGCTGGTACATGCCGCCCTGGTAGAGCGCGATCACCTGGTGCTCGAGCTCGGGGTGCGCCTCGCGAGCGGCCTTGAGCACGGCCTCCTGGCCCTGGTCGCGGACCTCTTCGGTCACGTCCTTCTGCGAGATCATCTGCGAGCACTTGCCGCCGGGGATCTTGATCTCGTTCTCGTAGGCGCCGGCGTAGAAGCCCTTGGTCTGCCAGTCGTTGTCGCCCTGCACCATCGCGACGACGTCCCGCGCGCAGTGGGGGTTGGTCATGATCAAGCCGTGCGGGCTGACGAACGAGGCCGAGCAGAAGTAGCGGCCCTGGTCGCCGAGCCGCAGCGCCGACATGCGCGCGTGCTCGAGCCATTTCTCTGTGGGCTGCCAGTCGTAGGCCTGCTGGAACCACCCGAGCGGCGCGTGCTCGAAGGTCCACATGCGGCCCAGCTCCTTGCGGGTCTGGGCCTCGACCGCCGGCGCTGCGAGCAGGCCGACAAACGCGAACAGGAGCGCGCGCGCTCCCCCGAATCCTGCAGAGGTATTCATGATGCTGCGGCGCAGTCTACGCGCGCTCGGAGGTCGCCGCGACGCAAGGCGCGCCGATGCGCCGGGATTTTCGCGGGCGGCGCGCGCCCGCGGCACCGGTGCGACCTACTCGGGCAGCAGCACCAACTCGTCGGCGAGCTCCGGCACCGCGTCCTGCCACCGCCGACCGAACTCCCGGTCCATCTGCTCGGTGCGGCGCACGAACTGATTGTGGCGCGCCGCTCCCGCGAACGGCTTGTCCAGCATCGCGACGACCTGCTTGTAGCGCTGCTGGCCGAGCGCGTCGAAGGCGTCTCGCAGCCGATGCCGGGTCGCGTCCGTGAGGCACGTGAGTTCGAGCCAGTTGGGCCAGAGCACGAACCAGTTGTGACAGTGCTCCAAGTAGTTACCGCCGAAGCGGCTCGCCAACCCGTCCCACCACGCGTCGATCTGTTCGAGGCTGTAGACGTTGTAGACCATCACCGAGGTGTTGCGCAGCAGCACCATGTTGTCGCTCTCGGCGCAGCGGGCGATGGTCTCCTCGACGCGCTCGATGTCCGAGCTGCCGTCCCGGATGTAGCGCTGCACCTCGCCGACGCCGTCGATCGAGAAGCACACCCGGCAGCTGCGGGCGCGCGCCGCAAGCTCGAGGAACTCGTCGTTGACGACGCTGCCGTTGGAGACCGTCTGGATGGTGACCCGCGGCAGCACGCCGATCTCGTCGAGGTGCCGCATCGCGGCGAGACAGTCGGAGTTGAGCATCGGCTCGCCGCCCTTGAACACGAGCCGGTCGAGCCACTGCAGGTCGACGCTCCGCAGCGTCTCGAGCAACAAGTCCTGGTCGGGGAGCACGACCGGGTGCGCATCGCGTCCGTGCCGCTCCTCGTGCTTGGACCATCGTGAGCTGTAGAGCGGGGTGCAGTGGCGACACTTGAGGTTGCAGACGTTGCTGGTGTTGAGCTCGAGGTAGGTGATGCCTCGGCGCCAGTTCGGCGAGCGCAGGTTCTCCATCTTCACCCGCTCGCCGTTCCCCGTCTGTGCTTCGCGCTCGAGGCATTTGACGCACCCTGGCGGGACCGCGCCGTCCTCCAGCTGAGAGCGCACCTCTTGCCAGTCCTCGCCTTCGAGAATCTCCCGCAGAGGTTCCGTCCGCAGGTTGCCGACGCTCGGTTTTCCGGGGATGTGTTCGCCGAGGTAGCTACAGCAGGGCCTGACGCCCTTGTCGACGTCGATAAGCAGGGCCGTGTGGGCCGCGGTACACAGCGGGAGGCGCATGGCGAGCCACCATTTGATCGCAATTCCTGTCGGCCTGCAGGAGCCAAAGCCGCGTCGATCTGCTGATGCCCTTGCGGCGAGGGCTCTGCGTGCGCCAACCGCCCGATAACAAGGGCCCGCTACATCCGACCGCACACGCCCACCCGGTGCAGCGAGGTGGCCCCTCGCGAGAAATTGGGCATGGCGGAGCTGCCTGCCGCGTGCGCGGACCTACTCGGCGACCACCGTGAGGTCGCTGACGAACCGCTCGCTGACGTCGAGGCAGGCGCGCAGTTCGGGGTGACGAACCACGATCCAGCCGTCGCCGACGACCACCTGCCGCCAGTCGCGCCGAGGCTGCCCGATGGGTGTCAATTCGATGCTCGCGACGCAGTCGCCGTAGCGCCGCATCAGCGCGCGCAGACCGCGGTACTCGCGCACGATGCCATCGCCCTCGGCGCGCTTGAAGATCATCGCGGCGTTGTACTGCCGGGTCGTGTCCTGGCTGAGGCGCCCGTAACAGGTCGCCTCGGCCCAGCCGGTGAACAGGTCTATGTCCGCCGAGTAGTTCATCGCGTGCACGAGCCGCGCGCCCGGCGGGCGACCGCCGATCTCGCCGAAGACCGCTTCCCCCGACTCCGTGCGGAACCACTCCATGTGCGTGAAGCCAGTCGTGAACCCGAGCGCCTTCAGCACGCCGCGGCCGAGCTCGACGCCGGGCCGCGGGAATTCGTCCTGGATGTCGCGCAGCACGATGTTCTGCATCGAGATCCAGGGGTTCTGCGCCAGCACCATCGGCTTGGGCCGGTACCACGCCACGTTCTCGAACAGCACATCGCCCCCAGCACACACCGTGTCGTAGGTGAGCTCTTCGCCCTCGATGAACTCCTCGACCGAGAGCTCCTCGACGTGCCGGGTCCGCTGCAGCGCCTGCTCGAACTCGTCCCTGTCGTTGCAGCGGTAGGTGTCCTTGCTGCCGGCGCCGTCGATCG
>JBERSB010000077.1:0-15933 GCA_041236755.1 Luminiphilus sp.
GGCGGCGTGATCCTGTCGCTGCCCGAGGGCTTGCCGGTCGACCGGTCGGTCCAGTGCGTGCGCGCAGACGGCCGCTGCCTCGTGCCGGTCGTCGTCGAGGGCGCGCCGCTGTGGTTCGTGCTCGACACGGGCGCGAGCCACTCGAGCCTGACGGCCGAAGGCCTCGCGAGGATCCCCGGCGGCGCCGAGCGCGCGGTCGCGTCGTACCGGCGGGTGCGCACGGTCGGCGGCTCGCTCGTCTCGGTCCGCGAGGTCCGCGGCCTCGTGCTGCGCTGCTCGGACGCGCGCTTCCTGCAGGTCACGCTGCCCGTGATCGCGCGCGGCGACGCGGGCCTGTTCCCGGTGCACGGCGTGCTCGGCGTCGATCTCCTCAGCCGCTGCCGCCTCACGCTCGACCGCGGCCGCGCGCGGCTGACGGCGATCGAGTGAGCTCGCGCCGGACGGCTTCTGCTACAACCGTGCGCATGTCCACCAACCAGAGCGTGCCCTCGCGGTGCGTGCTCGACGTCGTCGCGACGATCGACGGCGACGGGCGCATGGCGCCTCGCAGCGAGGCGGCGTCCGCGTGGATCGAGCGGTTCGGTCCGCACGTTTCGGACCTGCTGCTGGACGACGACAGCCGCGCAGACCTCGACGCGGGCGATTGCGTGCTGATGTGGGCGGGCGAAGAGGCCTGGGAGCTGCGGCGCGTCGAAGAGCAGGGGGCAGCCTGGCTCGTCGCGACCGACGTGACCGACCGCGAGCAGCGCTCGGCGAGCGACCACGCCGCGCGGCGCTGCAGGGCGCTGGGGCGCATGGCGGCGAGCGTCTCCCACGACCTCAACAACCAGTTCAACCTCGTGATGGGGCTGGCGGCCCACCTCGGGCTCTACGTGCAGAGCGAGGACGAGCGGCGAGACCTCAGTGAGCTCGAGCAGGGCACCAAGGTCGGCGGGCGCATGCTCTCGCTGCTCGCGCGCATGCTCTCGAACGTCCCGGCGCGTCGGACGCGCATCGCGACCCCGAGGCTGATCGACGAGGCGTTGACCTTGGCGCGGAAGTCGCTCGAGCACGCCGACGTCGCGCTCACGGAGCGCGTCGAAGAATCGCTCCCCGACGTCCGGGTCGTCGAGACGGACGTCGTGCAGGCGGTCACGGAGGTCCTCTATCTGTTGGCCGAGCTCCGTGCGACCAGCGCGAACTTCTCGGCGAGCGCAGCCAGCCTCGCGCTCGCCGACGGCCGCGAGCGCCGCTGCGTCGTCGTGCGCTGCGACGTGTCCGGAGTCGACGCCGAGCAGGCTCGCGCGATCGCGCAGGCGGCAGGGTTCGAGCCGGGCGCCGTGCGCGCGGTCGCCGCGGGAGCCGGCGCGCTGGACTGCGTCGTCACCGCGGCGCTGCTGCACCGGAGGATCGGCGGCGAGCTGCGCTGCCGCGCCGACGGCGAGGAGCTGGTCGTCGAGTTCTGCTGGCCCGCCGCTGTTTGAGCGGAGCGGCGTCTGGTCAGGCCGGCGAACCGTCGCGTTGTGTCGCTGGCTGCATCGCCGCCGCGGCGCGGATGCCGGCGTCCATGGCTGCTGCGCGTGCGTCGTCGAACCTGCGGCCGCCGAAGCGCACCTCCTGGTAGGCCGTGAACGCCGCGCGCACGTCGGGCGCGAGCCGCTCTCCGAGCTCCCGCGCGAAGTGCTCCAGCGTCTGCGTGTGGCCGCGCGGGTGGCCCGCGTGTGCGAGCGCGCGCAGCAGCCGCTGCAGCTTGCGCCGCGCCTGCGGCTGCGCGATCACCCTGCGGTCGGGCTTGTTGCGCGGCGCGCGCCTGGGCAGCGCCGCGAGCAGCAGGGTCGCCGCCAGCGCGGCTGCCCAGGTCCACGGCATCGCGAGCACTTCGCCGACCCGACGGAGCGTCGGCTCCAGCAACGATCGCTGCAGCTGCAGGTCGGGGTCCGAGGCGAGCGATGGGCGCTGGTCGGGCACGAAGCCGCGGCCGCGCACGCCGGGCGGAGTCGGGTCGAACACCGCGTAGCCGTGGCCCTCTACGGGCACCTCCACCCAGGCATGCGCGTGTTGCGAGCCGTAGATCCGCGCTGCACTCGAAGCTCCGGAAGGCGCGCCGCCGTAGAGGCCGACGGCGATCCGGCACGGCACGCCGCGCATGCGCAGCATCAGCGCGGCTGCCGACGCGAAGTGCATGCAGTAGCCGCGCCGATCCCCGTCGGTGAACAGGAAGTTCTCGAGCTCGTGCTCGAACGGTCCGCTCGGCGCCTGGCGGTCGTAGCGACAGTGTTTCGCGAGCCCTTCGGCGAGCGCGGCCATCGCCTGCGCCGGATCGTCGCCGACTCCCCATGCCTGCAGCAGGCGTTCGTAGGGGCGCCGATCGAGCGCTTCGGGCAGGCTCACGAGGCCGAGGTCCGCGGCTGCGGGCTCGAGGCGTGTCGGCGGCCCGAGCGGCGGCGGCACCTGCCAGATCGCCTCATAGGGCAGCTCGCTCGGGCGGCGCGGCCGGATCCACTCGCGGCGCTGGTCGACGACGAGGTCCGTCAGTCCGCGCACCCTGGTCGTGTGCGGCGGCAGGAACACGAACTTCGCGGCGCCCGCGTAGCGCTCGATCAGCAGGGAGCGGATCGTGCCGATGCGGCGCTCCGGGCGGAACACATGCTCTCTCGGCGCAGACTGCGGCTGCAGCTCGAGCGGACCGATGTCCCAGCGGTCGAGTCCAGGTGCCGTGAAGAAGCCGCAGCGGAGATAGAGGTCTGATGGCGGCGTGCCCGTGAAGCTCTCGACCCTGACGAGCTGTTCGCCGCGCAGCTCCGAGAGGACTCCGCCCGGGCCGTCGAACGTGAACGTGTCGTCGAGCCCGACCTCGCGCTCCTGTGTCCCGCGGTTCGAGCCTTCGGCGGTGCTGCGCCCTTCGCTCAGAGACGGCACGCAGCTCAGCGTGCGGTCGACGGCGAAGACCGCGAGCAGGAACGACATCCCCAGGAGGCTCGTCGCGCTCACGTCCAGCGCGCGCAGCGCCGGCCGCGTGGACCTCGCCGCGCTGACGCGGTAGCTCTGCGCGAGCGTCGAGCCGTGCAGCGAGAGGAAGGCCGCGACGCCGTAGCCGAGCACCAGCGGCAGGTGCAGGCCGTCGAGGATGATGCCGACCAACAGCACGCAGAAGCTGAGGAACAGCGGCAAGGACGGGTCTGCGTCGTGGTTCCGCACGGTGGCAAACGCCATCGGCGGCAGGATCGTGCAGGCCAGCGCAGCAGGCCGGGTCATCGGCCCGACCCACTCGAGCGCGCCCCAGCACGCGAGGGCCTGCAGCGTCGATGCGAGCACCGCGCGGCTCCACGGCGATCGGGAGAGCCGGGACCAGCGCCCGAGCACCGCGCCCGGCAGCGTGAACGCGAGCAGCCAGGGAGTCGGGAGCTCCTCGCTCGGCAGGTTGACCAACGCCGCGGCCGTCGCCGCGAACAGGGCGAGCGTCGTCAGCCGGCGCAGGCCTGCGGGTGTCGAGCCGACGCGGCTCATGCGTCGTCCTCCTCGAGCAGCGTCACGCCCGGCGAGCGCGCCTGCAGCTCGGGCGCGCGGAGGTTGCCGCCCGCGGCGATCCAGTAGCAGTGCGCCGAGTCGTCGAGCGCCTCCATCGCGTCGTCGCCGAGGGAGTGGAAGTCCACGAGGTTCGCCTCGGACAGCGTCGTCATCAAGGCCGCGAGCTGCGCGGGTCGGCGCACCTCGATGGACTCGGGCGTCGCGTCGAGCAGCAGGACCCGGACCTCGACTTCGTGCCCGTGCAGCGCCTCGACGAGCGAGGCGCAGGCGCTGAGGCCCCACTCGCAGCGCCGCAGACCGCGTCCGCGCGGCGCTCCCGGCGCGCGCCGCAGGTCGAGCACCACGCCCGCGACAGTGGGGGTCCTGCCGCGGTGCACGCGACGCACCAGCGTCCCGACCGCAGCGCTCCGGAGCGCGTGCACGCCGCGCGCGTCCTCGCCCATGTCGTGCTCGCGCAGCGCGTAGAACTCGGCGCCGGGCAGCGGCGACCGCTGCCGCAGCGCCGCGTCGGCGTCGGCTGCGGCGTCGAGCAGGTCCGCGCGCAGGCGGACGCGCGCGGGCTCGGTGATCAGCTCGGCGGCGGCGCTGACCACCGAGCGCGTCGCGAACATCCCGAGCGGCCACAGCGTCTCGAGCAAGAACACGCGCTCGAGCACGTGGCTGCGCACCTGGCTGCGCTCCCGCAGCTCGACTGCGTGGCCGGTGAAGGGCTCCAGCGTCGGCAGCAGCACCGGCGGCTCCCCGCGCATCAGCCGCGGCTCCTGCAGCAGGCAGTGCCGCAGCGGGCGTCGTCCGTGGTGCTCGACTGTGATCCGTTCGCGGAAGGGCGCGCCTGCTTGCGTCAGGCGCGGGGCGACCCGGATCGACGTGTGGTGCAGGCGTCGCTGTTTGGCGACGAAGTCGACGACCAGCGGTGCGGCGAGCATCGCCGCGGCCAGCCGCGCGTTTTCGTCGCCGCCGAGCCACGCGGCACCCGCCGCGAGCCCTGCGAGCCAGAGCACGACCTTGCCGCGGGCGGTCAGCTCCAGCGTGGTGTTCGGCGTGGCCATGACGTGCGCAGCGGCGCTAGTCCGGGAGCGGCGTGTCGGCCAGGACCTCGTGGAGAAGCGCTTCGCAGTCGGCCCCCGCGCGCGGCGTCAGGCGGTGTGCCCACGCCGGCACCAGCAGCGCCCGGATGTCGTCGGGGACGACGTAGTCGCGGTCGTGGACGAAGGCGCGCGCGCGGCAGGCGCGGTGCAGCGCCTGGGCTCCGCGGGTGCTGACGCCCTGCGCGATGTCGTTGGCCGTGCGCGTCCGGTTGGCGAGCTCGACGAGGAACGCCACCAGCTCCGGGTCGCAGCGCACCTCGTCGATGGCTGCGCGCGCCGCGAGCACGTCCTCTGCGCCGGCGACCGGCTCGATCGAGTCGGCGACGCGGTGGCCGTCCTCCCGGCTGACGACCTCGACCTCGAACTCCGGGTCGAGGTGGCCGATCTCGACGCGTAGCAGGAACCGGTCCAACTGGTTGTCGGGGAGCATGTAGGTGCCCGCCGCCGTCAGCGGGTTCTGCGTCGCGATGACGAAGAACGGGTCGGGCAGCTCGAAGCTCTCCCGGTCCACGGTGACGCGCCGCTCGGCCATGCACTCGAGCAGCGCCGACTGCGTGCGCGGCGGCGTTCGGTTGAGCTCGTCGGCCATCAGCACGGACGTGAACACGGGGCCCTGCCGGAACGTCAGCTCTCCGGTGCGCGGGTGGTAGATCTGCGCGCCGATCAGGTCGCTCGGCAGCAGGTCCGCGGTGCACTGCACGCGCTGGAACGGCAGGTCGAGCGACTGCGCGAGGCTCTTGGCGAGCAGGGTCTTGCCGACCCCTGGCAGGTCCTCGACGAGGAGGTGGCCGCCCGCCAGGAGCGTGACGACCGCGAGCTCGATCGCGTCGTCCTTGCCGTGCACGGCCTTGCCTACGGTCTCGATGAGTCGGTGCGCGAGGTTCGTCATCTGCTGATGTCTGAGCGCGCTGCATGCTAGCACTGCAGCCGCCGGGGAGGAGCGGGGACGCAGACGTGCAACGGCGGACTACGTCCTTGGGTTCGCTGGCCTGCGGCGCAGCGCCTCGTTAGCTTGCGGGCGTGACCAAGCCCATGGTGTCGAAGTTCCACGTCCGCGGGCACCTGATCGACAGCGGCCTGCTCTCGGATGCGATGGAGGCCGTGCACGCGGCGGGCGCGGCCTACGACATCACGCGCCTGGACATCGGGCGGCTGCGCGAGGACGTCAGCGAGCTCGAGATCCAGGTCACCGCGAAGGACGAGGCGGCGTTCGAGCGGCTCCAGGCAGACCTGATGTCGCTCGGCCTGAGCGAGCTCGAGACCGAGGACGCCGTGTGGCAGGAGGTCGACATCGCCGGCACGGCGCCCGAGGGCTTCTACTCGACGACCAACCTCGTCACCGAGGTGCGGGTCGACGGCCGCTGGGTGCAGGTCAAGAAGCAGCGCATGGACGCGGTCGTCGCCGACACCGGCGACGGCGAGCCCGCGTGCATCAAGCTCCGCGACCTCGAGGTCGGCACCCGCTGCGTCGTCGGTTTCACGGGGATCCGCATCACGCCGCACACGACCAGAAAGCTGCAGCAGGGCAAGTTCGGCTTCATGCAGGGCGGCGTCAGCTCCGAGCGGCGGCTCGCGGCGCAGGTCAAGGAAGTCGCCGAGGCGTGGCGCGCGGTCCGCGCCGCCGGACGCAAGGTGGGTCTGGTCGCGGGCCCGGTGGTCGTGCACGTCGGCGCAGCGCCGACGCTCGCGGCGATCCTGTCGGCGGGGCTGGTGGACGGACTGCTGAGCGGCAACGCCCTGGCCGTGCACGACATCGAGGTCGCGCTGTTCGGCACGAGCCTCGGCGTCGAGTTGAAGACCGGCAGGCCCGCGGTGCACGGACACATGCATCACATGCGCGCGATCAACGCGGTGCGGCGGGCGGGCGACATCCCGCGCGCGGTCGCAGACGGCGTGCTGAACTCGGGCGTCATGCACGCGTGCGTCAGGGCGGGCGTGCCCTACTGCCTCGCGGGCTCGATCCGCGACGACGGCCCGCTGCCCGACACCGAGATGGAGCTGATCGCCGCGCAGGCGGGCTACGCCGAGATCCTGCAGGGCGCGGGCATGGTCGTGATCCTGAGCTCGATGCTGCACGGCATCGGCACCGGGAACATGATCCCGGCCGACGTGCTGACGGTCTGCGTCGACATCCACCCCGCCGTGGTCAGCAAGCTGAGCGACCGCGGTTCGGCGCAGAGCCAGGGCATCGTCACCGACGTCGGCGCGTTCCTCGCGGCCATCGCGACCGAGCGGGGCGTGACGCACCCGAAGGGCTGAGCTGCCGTGCCTGGGGCGGGCTACGGACCCGAGCCCGAAGTGCCGATAGGGCCCATGTGATGGGCTCTACCACCGCCGGGCTGATGGCCGCAGCCGCGCTCGCGAGCGCGCTCGCTGCGCAGCAGCAGCCGCCGTCGCCGCAGCCGCTGCTGGCGCCGCGAGCGCCCCAGCCGGAGGTGGTGTTGTCCGGCGCGACCGGAGACCTGCAGGTCGGCGAACTCGGCTTGGGCAGCGGCGGCGTCGCTGCGCGCCGGAGCGAGCTGCGCTTCGCAGGCGAGGACGGCTGCTGGACCCCTGGCGGCGTGCGCGTCGTGTGCCGCTCCGCCGGCGTCAAGCTCACCTTCCCGTCCGGCCGGGAGCTGCTGGTGGCGCCCGACGGCGCGCTGCACCTGCGCAGCGGTGAGGCTGCCGGCCACTACCGCTCAGGCGTCGAGCTGCTGCTCGCCGACGGCGCGCGCGTGCAGATCTCGCTGGCGCAGAGCCGCAAGCACCGCGTGCGCGAGGTGACCGTCGCGCACGGCGACCGCGCCCTGCAGCCCTGGCGGCGCGGCTCGGCGGCGAAGACGAAGGGCCGGGCGCGCCGCTGGGCGGGCATCCGGCTCGCGTGCTGCGGCGACGGCGGTGACCTCTACCGGCCGATCGCGCTCGGCCCGCTGGTCGTGCTCGATCGCGTGCTGGTCGCCGACGACCGGCGTGAGCTGGCGCCGAGAGAACGGTTGGTCGTGCTCACCGATCCGCTGCAGCAGTCTCTCGAGCGCATGCCCCGGCAGCACCGGGAGACGCAGCAGGCCGTGCGGCGCGCCGTCGCTGCGGTCACAGCCCTCGCCGAGCGCAGCGCACACGTCCTTCCTGCAGGCGCCGCGCTGCCGCGCGCCGAGCGCGCGCGGCTCCGCTGGTCGCTCCCCGGAGACTTCGAGCTCGAGCGCGGGCTCGACGGCCCGCTCGCGCCGCGGCTCGAGCTGTTCGTCGGACGCAGCCCGTCGCCGATGGTCGAGTGGACCCTCGGCGCTGCAGGCGCGGCGTATCTGACCAACCCGAACACCGAGCAGCTCGGCAAGCGCTGGCACGGCAACGGCACCCGCTTGGAGACGGCGGTGCCCGAGCTGCAGGCTCGCGAGCACCTCCACGAGCGCCAGCACGCGCTGCAGGTGGTGCGCCGCCTAACGCGGGCCGCCCGCTAGCGCGCGCCTCAGCGCCGCTTGCCGGCCGCGTCCTGCGCGCGCTTGCTGCGGTGCTCGCGCAGCGCGGCGATCACCGCAGCGTCCTGCTTGTCCATCTGCATCAGCGCGTCGAGCGCGGACTGCGTGTTGGTCGCGCCGATGGCCATCAGCACCATCTCGCGGTCCTTCTGGCGGCCTAGGTTGCGCAGGCGCTCGGAGAGCACGTCGGTCGCCTGTTCGCCGTGCAGCAGCTTGGCGATCCGGCCGACGCAGCGCGCGTAGCGCGGGTCGGTTACCGGACCGAGCGAGACGGCCAGGGCGTCGACGAGGCCTTCGAGCCGCTGCTCGGCGCAAAGCGTGGCCAGCGCGACCTTGTAGTCGACGTCCTCGGTCTCGCCGGTGGCGCGCGCCATCAGCTGGTTCCAGTGCAGGCTCGACAGCTTGCCGCGCAGGTCCGGCCGTTCGGTCAGGTACAGCGCGACCTCGGCGCGCACTGCGGGCGCGCCGTGGACGGCCAGCGAAGCGAGCGCGTTCGCGGTGTCGCTCGGCGACACGCCGCGCTCACCTGCGGCGAGCACGCGGGCGAAGCCGACGATCGGGTCGCGGTCGAGGTCGCTGCCGATCAGCGGGTGGCTGCCGGACCAGCCGACCATCTTGAAGTAGGGCGCGCCGCTGCCGGGCAGGCCGAGCCGCTGCGCGATCGCGCTGGCGTCCTGCAGGCAGAACAGCCGCGACTGGCGCGGCGTCGGGCGGTTGTGCAGTGACAGCTTGGGCCAGTCGAGCACGGTCACAGCCGATGCACCTTCGAGGCCGCGGAGGCCTTCGAGCACCTGCACCCGGTGCAGCACCAGGGCGTCGCCGTGCGGCTTCTTGCCGACCTGGCGGCCGACGAAGACGGCGTCGGCGTCGACCAGGCCGCGGCGCAGGCCTTGGCCCGGGGCGGCGATCGCCAGCAGCAGGGGCGCAAACAGTACGAGGGGGAGTCGCATCATCAGTTGTTGTTGTAGAAGACCTGCTCCAGCAGGTAGGCCCGGTTGAGCGTGTTGAACTGCGTCGAAGGCGAGGTCGCGGACGTGAACGACAGTCCGGGGCTCATGACGTTGCTGGCCTGAGGCGGGAACAGGCTCTGGTTGCGGATGTGCCCGTCCGCAGAGCCGGGGAAGTTCACCGAGTCGTCGCCGTAGAGGCCCTGGGGCATCGGTCCGTTGACCACGAGGCCGACGGAGTGGCCGCACTCGTGGGCGGTGACGGTCGCTGCGAAGCGCGCGTAGGCCGACAGCGCGATGTCCATCTCGGTCGCGCGCGTGTCGGTCAACGTGCCGGCGAACCGCTGGTCGTCGTCGGCGTCGTCGCCGATCGGCACGCCGCCCTGCGCCGGAGAGAAGGGGTCGAACGTCTGCCGGAACACGCTGGAGGCGCCCGACTGCATGCCCGAGTCGACGATCGTGTGCAGGAAGACCCCGAGCCGGACGAGGAGCCCGGAGCCCGGCGGGCTCTCGAAATCGTCGATCGTGTTGTCGTTCTGGGTGCGGTTGGAAGGGTCGAAGATCGCGAGTCCCAGCACGCCGACGCTCGACGACGCGCCGCCGATGCTGATCGCCGAGTAGCCCAGCGACTCGTAGAACACGCTCGGGTTGCCGCCGAACGAGCCCGCCGGCTGCGTGCGCGTGAACGTCACGTTGGCCTCGCCGTAGAACGCCGCGAGCTGTGCTTCGATGTCCTGCTGGACGCGCTCGCTCACGGCTGCGAGCGTGACGCTCGGCGAACCGCCAGAGCTCGCGAGCCCGAGCACCCGCAGCAGGTCGTCGAAGTCGGTGACGCCGTTGGCGCCCGGCGTGACGTCGACCGCGAAGCCCGCGCCCGCGGGGCTCGTCGAGTAGCTCTCGAGGTCGCGGCCGAAGTCGAGGAACCAGACCTGGCTCGCGTGGACCGTCGTCTCGAACGGCTGCAGCGCATCGGTGAAGGGCTTCACCGTCAGGTCGAATGTCGCCGGCGCCGACGAGAGGCCGCTGACGTCGTAGACGATCACGGTCAACGTCACCGGACCCGTCGGGAACTGCGTCGACGTCGGCACGCGGTAGCTGGCGAAGGTGTTCGACGCGCTCAGCTCGTCGAAGAACGGCGAGAGGTCGGCGCCCGGGAGCCTGGTGCCCGACGACGTCGCGACCGAGACGTCTGCGGTGATCACCGTCAGCGCCGTCGCGACGGCTGTGTTGTCGGAGTAGGTGACGTCGAGGCTCCAGCCGTTGACCGGCGTCTGCAGCACGCCGCCGGCGGGACCGGTGCCGTTGAGCTCGCCGTCGACGGCGGCGATCGTGACGTTGCTGATGGCCGGCTGTGCGCCGTCGCTCGCTTCGATCGTCACCGGGTCGCCGCCGCCCTGCGGCGCGGTCTCCGTCCCGCCGACCGCGTCGTTGTCGTTGCCCAGCGCGATCGTGGAGGTCCCGGGCACGAGCGCGACGCCCGCGCCCAGCGTGATCGAGAGCGTGGTGGTGCTCAGCAGGCTCGGAGGGTCGGTCACGTCGCCGAGCGTGGCTCCCTCGGAGAGCGTGAAGTCCAGGTCGGTCAGCAGCTGCCCAGAGGTGAGCACGACGGTGGTGGAGAACGACAGGATCAGCGCGTCGCCGGCAGCAGGCGCTGCGCCGGCGCCGGAGAAGGACGCCGTCACGATCACCGGCGCCGCGGCGCTCGGGCCGCCGCCGCCGCCTCCGCCGCCGCACCCGGCGAGCAGCGCGAGCAGAGGCGCGGCGAGAAGAAACCGCTGCGGCGAGTAGGGTCTGGTTCCGATCATGGTCTCATGGGGAAGTGGGCTGTGTGGGCGGCGCACCGCTACGTGCGCGCAGGCGCCAGCGCGCCGCGCGAGGTCGGCGTGGACGGGCGACCGCTGCGACGCCCCTGGCGCGTGCGCTCCCCCGAGGCCGTCGCCAAGGCGCGGCGCGTGCGCGCGGCGAGGCCGCAGGCGAAGTGGCCGAAGCTGTTGGGATGGGCGTGCATCGGGGTGGCGTGCATAGCGGCGATCCGTCCCGTAGGGCCGGTGCCAGTGGATGTTGGGGTATCGGCATCGGGCGCGCCAGCGCCTGAGCCGGCCGGTCCCGCGCTGCAGATTGCTGCCCTGCAGTTCGACGAGCAGCGCGGCTGCTTCTGCTGGCAGGAGCTGCCCGGAGGTGGCCCCTACGCCTTCGTCCTGCTCGGCGCCGACTACCGCGAGATCGCGAGGTTCGATGGCATCGGAGCCGCGGCGTGGCGGCCGTCCGGAGCGGTCGCGGACGCGCTGGAGCGCGGCGTGACCTACCACGCGTACGTGCAGTGTGTTGTCGATCACCGCAGCGTCCGGAGTCCGTTGCTCCGGTTCACCCAGCGCTGACCACGAACCGCCGTTGGCACCGCCGCCGCGCAGGTCGTCTCACTCCTAACTCAACAAAGAGCAAGGGGATACCGAAGATTGTGTTCGTGGGGGAGTGATCCCTCGCGCACTTGCAACTGGGACGAACAGCGGATGATGAAGCTTGCCGTAGGTGAGGTCGTTGAGGGCTACCGGATCACCCGGTTCCTCGGTCGCGGGGGATTCGCCTCCGTCTACCTTGCGCAGGACGAGAAGTCCGGCGGGAAGGTCGCGCTCAAGGTCGGCGGCATCTCGGGCGGCGGGCGCCAGGTGACGCGCCTGCTCGAGGTGACCTCGAAGCGCACCGCCGAGGGCATCAGCCCCGACGAGCTGCCGGCCGAGGCGGTCTTCTTCGAGCCGCGGGGCGTGCGCATCGACCTCTTCGACGAGCGCGAGGTCCACGCGATGCTCCGCGCCGAGGGCGACCTGTTGGCCGGCTGCAGCCACGACAACCTCGTCGGCGTGCACGACCGCCTGATGGTCGACGGCGACCCGGTGCTGGTCCTCGACTACGTGCGCGGCAAGACCCTGCGCGAGAAGATCCGCAGCCTCGAGGGCATCCACCTCAACTGGTTCCTCGCGATCACGCGCGCGCTGACCTCGCTGAAGGACGCGGGCGCCATGGACTACCACGGCGACCTCAAGCCGGAGAACGTCGTGGTCAAGCCCAGCGGCAAGGTGGTCCTGCTGGACCCCGCCATGCGCGAGCCGGAGCGCCGGATCGTCACGACGACGCCGCACTACAACCCGATGCTGCTCACGGACAGCAAGGCCGACGTGATGGCCATCGGGATCATGATCTACGAGATCCTCACCGGCACGCTGCCGTTCGACGAGGTCCCGTGGGAGTTCGCTGGCCAGCAGAGCGGCGGGGAGACGCAGCGGCTGTCGCTGAGCTACTTCTTCAGCTACACGCCGCCGAACGTGCTCAACCCCAAGACGCCCGAGGAGCTGGAGCGCATCGTCTACCGCTGCATCACGGTGCAGGACTACGGCCTCTCGGATTTGCAGGCCGACCTCGAGGCTTTCATCAGCAAGGCGTGATACGGCTCGGCGCTCTTCGAGAGCGCCTGGAGCCTGGTTCCACGCCGCCGCCGCCCGCCTGAGCGCCTCGCCCCAACTCGCGCGGGCGCGCTCCAGATACGTTGGGCAGCAAATGCGGCGCGCCGCCCGACTACGCACGATGCCCGTGGGGGTTTGCGTCTTCGGGACACCGGACTACGCTTTGTCTACCTGCCCACCCTTTTCCTGGGCCTTCTACCCTCGTCCTTTTTTCTCGAGTAATCCATGCACACGTCCAAGATCGCGCTGTCTGTCTTGATCGGCGCCGGTGCTGCGTTCGCGCAGTGCAACCCTCCTACGAACACCCTGCTTCGGACATTTGATCCGTGGGCGGTGAGCTTCTACTACCCGAGCAGCAACGGCAACACGCTCAACCAATACGTTGACGTCAACGTCGCCGCGCCGCTGACGATCAACCAGATCCTGTCGACGAGCTACGACCAGGGTGCTGGCTCGACGACTCCTCCCGACCAGGTGGGCAACATCGCCGAGGTCCGCATCTACACGGTGCCGGGCACGCACATCGGCCAAGAGCAGACGCCGACGGCCTGGGCGCACATCGCGACGGGTGAGATGACGATCGTCGCGTGGAACGGCGACTGCGTGACGCAGAACTTCAAGGACCCGGTCACGCTTGCGCCGACGCCGCTCGTTCTTCCCGCCGGCGCCTACGGCGTCTGCGTCGAGTACATCCCCACGACGTGGCAAGGCACCACCGCGCTGCCGCAGACCAACGTCCCGCTGCTGAACCCGGGCAACCTGTCGTGCATCGGCTACTCGCCGACCGCCTACCCGGACCCGCTCCAGAGTGACCAGTTCCTCCAGATGAGCAACGGCGACATCCAGACGTCGGGCTGGCAGACGGTCGACACCGCCGGTGTCCTCAACCCGAACACCAACATCGGCGGCATCTTCAGCGACCAGCCGAACCTGGCGTTCGACTACACGCCGGACCCGAACGCCGGCACGACGGTCGGTCTCGGTGGCGGCTGCTACGACCTGCCCTTCATGATCTACGAGCAGATCGCCGGCGGCACGCAGCCGATCGACCTGAATGGCACGACCTACACGGCGATCCTGACCCCGTCGCAGAACGGCGGCTTCTACACGATCAGCCAGGGCGGCATCCCCTACGCCCCGCCGCCGACTGGTGCGACCAACCTGACGCAAGGTGGCGCGGGTGCGCTGCCGGTCGCCAACTCGTCGGGCAACCTCGACGACGCGACGTTCGCCTACACGCCGATCCTCCCGATCGCGGTGCCCTCGCCGAACGGCGGCCTCCAGGCCACCGAGCTGGGCATCAACACGAACGGCAAGGTCTACTTCGACACCGTCGCCCCGTCGGCTACGTCGTTCCAGTACAACGGCGCCAACTACGGCAGCATCGTGCCCTTCCGTGACGAGGCGACCCAGTGGTGCGTCTTCAACACGGACCTGGACCCGAGCGTCGGCCAAGGCGACATCTACGTCATGGAGCCGAGCCCGAACCTGGGCGGCGTCATGATCTGGTGGGACGACGTCCCGAACTGGCCGGCCGTCACCGGTGAGACGATGAGCTTCTCGATCGAGATGACGCCCGACGGCTCGGTCGTCAACATCGCCTACGGCGCCACGCTGTGGAACGGTTCGGTCGGCAGCAGCGGCAACGACGCCATCGTCGGCTTCAGCGCCGGCAACGGTGAGCCGGTCGGCGGCGCGACGGACTGGTCCGCGATCCCGGCGCTGCCGGGCGCCGCGGTCTCGGGCGACGGCTCGTCGGCCCCGACGCTGGAGCTGTCGAACCGTCCGATCGCCGGTTCGGCCTCGGACATGGTCATGGGCAACCTCCCGGCCTACCCGGGCGGCGTTCCTCACATCGGCCTCTACGCGCTGAACATCAGCGGCAGCGCGACGCCGGTCGACCTGGGCATCATCGGTGCTCCGGGCTGCCCGTTCTACCCGTCGCTGGCTCCGTCGCCGATCATCGCGACGGGCATCGAAGCTGCGACGCTGCCCGGTGAGATCCGTCTGCCGTTCCCCTTCAACAGCAACACGGCCGGCCTCGACGTCTACGCGCAGGGTGCTGCGCTGCACGTGCTGTTCCCGCCGAACGCCCTGGGCTTCACGCTCACCAACGGCGTCTGCATCAAGATCGGCTCGCTCTAAGGAGCGGGTCCGAGCCGCGGGCCGCGGCCCGCGCCCGCGAGATCCCGGCCGTCGCTGCGGCGGAGGTCGGGATCTTCGCGTTTGGTCGGGCGGGGTCCGCGCGCCCTGCCGATTCCCGGCCGCCATCTCCCGAAGGCATCGAGCGCTCGCGCGCCCCGGTTGACCACTCCTCGGAGCGTGGACTACCCTTTTAGAGCCCCGCATCCCATACCTGGCCCATGCTCTCCAGTCTCATCTCCCTGCTCGCGTGCGCAGGGTTCGCGGGCGACGACGCTGCGGGTCCCGGTGGGCCGACCGGGCCGCGGGCGGCGCCGGCCGCGGGCTTCCACCAGATCGCGTTCGTGACCGACACGCTGTCGCACGGACAACTGGGCGACGGCTACCTGTCGCTCAACGAGGCGATCCAGCTGCACAACGGCACGCGCTTGGTCAGCCAGCTGTCGACCGCTGAGCAGCAGCAGGTCACCGCGCTGCCGGGCTCCTTGACCTCGGACATCACCTGGATCGACATCGACTCCGAGGCGGTCCCCACGATCACGGTCCAGCAGGACCTGGACACGATCGTCAACACGCCCTACGGGCTGTTCTTGCGCGGTGAAGGCGGCAGGGTCACGCTCGACCTGACCGCGCCGGGGCTCACGCGCGGGCTGCACTCGACCAGCAGCAGCCTGAGCCTGCAGGGCCTCCGGTTCCTCGGCGGCGTGAGCGGCCTCGACGTGGTGCAGGCGGACGCGACGGGGCAGCCCGGCTGCGTGGTCATCGACTGCGTCTTCGAGAACCTGGCGACGTTCGGCGTCCGGGTCGCCGGCACGCAGCCCGGCGGGGTGGGCCGCCTGATCCTCGAGGACTGCCGCTTCGTCAACGTGCAGGACGCGTGCTCCTTCGACGACACGCCCGCAGACCGCAACACGATCTTCGAGGCGCGCGACGTCACCGTCGCCGGCGCGGCCGACGGCTTCGACTTCGACGTCGGCGTGGGCGGGACCGCGCGGTTCACGCTGGACCGCTGCTCGGTCACCTGCACCGGCGTCGGCGTCGACCTGACGGCAGCGGCGACCAACGGTCGCCCCATGCTCGTCGAGGGCACGCACCTGCGCGTGCGCGCCCAGGTCGGCGCACGCATCGACGGCGCGGCGGACGCGGTGACGTGGATGCAGTGCTCGATGTGGCACCTGCTCGCGCCCGCCGGCGGCACCGCGCTCGCGCTCGGGGCCCTCGGGGACCAGGTCTACGGAGACCTGCGCGAGCTCCGCTGCACCGGTGACGTGACGATCGCCGCGGGCGGCGCGCCGCTGCCGCTGCGCGTGCGCAACGCGCGGTGCCGCGACGG
>JBERSB010000078.1:0-12401 GCA_041236755.1 Luminiphilus sp.
GCCCGCGCCACTCGATCGGGTCCTGCTCCGACGCGCGGTGCAGCGCGACCATCGCCAACACCGCGCGCGCGCGCGCAGAGCGCGGGTCGCGGCCCAGCGCGTCCTGGGCAGCCAGCGCCGCGTCGCCGTAGCTGCGCGGCTCGACCGCTGCGACCGCCTCGCGCTCGGCTGTGCGTAAGGCCGCCTCGGCTTCGGCGTCGAGCGTCACGACGGCGAGGTCGTCGATCGAGGCGCTCTCGGGGTCCGGCGCGACGCCGGCGCACGAGGCCAGCAGCAGGCAGCACGTAGAGACCAATCCGCACCTCGGACGCATGGCGCCATCATCGTCTGGCCTGGCCCCGACGGGAAGCTACGCTTGCACGCAGCCCGCGCCCGCAGGGGCCACGACATCTCCCGGACATGACCGACCTCGAGAAGACCCCGGACATCCAGCAGCGCGCCACCGCCCTCATGGGCAAGGTCGAGTCGCTCCGCAGGCAGGTCCAGCAGCGCATCCTCGGGCAGGAGCAGCTCGTGGACGACCTGCTGGTCGCGCTGCTCGGCGGCGGCCACGTGCTGCTCGAAGGCCTGCCGGGCCTCGGCAAGACCATGCTGGTCCGGGCGCTGGCCGAGGGCCTGGGGCTCGAGTACTCGCGCGTGCAGTTCACCCCTGACCTGATGCCGAGCGACGTCACCGGCACCCAGGTGATCGACGAGGACGGCGGTCGCCGCACGTTCCGGTTCCAAAAGGGCCCCCTGTTCGCCGGGCTGGTGCTCACCGACGAGATCAACCGGGCGACGCCCAAGACGCAGTCCGCGCTGCTCGAGGCGATGCAGGAGCGCTCCGTCACGGTCGCGGGGACCACGCACGCGCTGCCGCAGCCGTTCCACGTCGTCGCCACCCAGAACCCGGTGGAGCTCGAAGGCACCTTCCCGCTGCCCGAGGCGCAGCTCGACCGGTTCATGTTCCGCCTCGACGTGCGCACGCCGGGCGCCGAAGACATGGCCCGCGTGCTCGCCGCGACGACGGGCACGACGCAAGACGACCCGCTCCCGCAGGTCACAGGCGAGGACCTGACGCAGATGCAGGCGCTCGTTCGCGAGGTCCTGTGCGGCTCCCACCTCGTTCGGCACGTCGCTGAGCTGATCTGCGCCACCCACCCGGACAACCCGGCCGGCGACGACCAGACGCGGCGCTTCGTGCGCTACGGCGCCAGCGCGCGCGCCGGCCAGGCGATCCTGCTCGGGGCCAAGGCGCGCGCGCTGATGGCCGGCCGACCGGCGATCGTGCAGGAGGACGTCGACGCGTGCCTGCTGCCTGCGCTGCGCCACCGGGTGCTGCTCGGCTTCGAAGCGGACGCCGAGCATGTCCACATCGAGGACCTGCTGCCCCGATGGCAGCAGCACGCACAACGCGATTCAGCCAAGTAGCTTCTGTCTGGCATCCGGCCGCACCGGACGATGCGCCGCCGGCGTCTTCACAAAATTTCCCCGGTGCCGTGGAAAGTTCCGCCCCCCGGTCCGGCCACCTAGGTGGCATGGGACGAGAGGTCCTGTCCGCGCGCGCTGTTCACGCAGCGTCGAATCGAGAGGGCAAACTTGAGCGGACGAGACCACCCGTGGCCGGCGGTTCTGGGAGAGAATCGCCGGCCACTCTTTTTTCCGGTCGGCGGCTCCTTGGCCGAGGCCCGAGCGTGACACATCATCCCGCGCGATGAACACCGACCAGGACTTCCTGCAGGCCGCAGACGCGCTGATGAACGACCTGCTCGCGAAGATCGACACGTTCGACCCCGACGAGCGGGAGGCGGACGCGGCGGCCGGAGTCATCAAGATGGCGTTCGCGTCCGGCGGCCTGTGCGTGCTCAACCGCCAGACCGCCGCGCACCAGATCTGGCTGGCCGAGGGCGCGACCGCGTGGCACTTCGAGTTCGACGCCGCGACCGAGGACTGGGTCGACACCAAGGGCCGCGGCCCGCTCGGCGCCGTGCTGGCGGAGATCCTGAGCCGGCGGCTCGGTCGACCGGTCGCGGTCTGACGCGAGCGGTCGGATACGGCGCCCGGAACGACGGCAGGCAGCCCCCCCAACGCGCAGGCGGGCGCGATGCTCAGGCAGACTGGGCGCGCGACGCCCGCGGGAAGCTCATCCGGAACGTCGTGCCCGCGCCCGGCTCGCTCTCGACCTCGATGACGCCGTTGCTGCCGCGCACGAACCTCGCGACGGCCGTGAGCCCGAGGCCCGTGCCCTGTCCGATCGTCTTGGTCGTGAAGTAGGGGTCGAAGATCTTGGCCCGCACGTCTTCGGGCATGCCGGGGCCGTTGTCGGCCACCTCGATCCAGACCTCGCCGCCCTGGGACCCACAGCGGAGCTCGATCGAGCCATCGCGCTCGATCGCCTGCTTGGCGTTGATCACGAGGTTCCAGAGCGCGTGCACGAGGCCGTTGGGGTTGATCTGCACCGGCGGCAGGTCCGCAGGAGCGTCGCAGCGCGCCTGCATCGTGCTCGGGAGCACCCGCTCGACCTGAACGTGGAAGCTCCGCACCACGGCCGCGAGGTCGCACGCCTGCGGCGTCCCCTCGTCGGGATGCGCCATGCGCATCAGCTGATCCAGGAGCGGCTGCGTCTGCTGCAGCGTCTCCTCGATCATCGTCAGGCGGCGCATGCGCTCTTCCTCGTCGGCGATGACGCCGAGCGTGACGTGCCCCATCAGCACCTGGAAGGTGTTGCGCAGCTGGTGACAGACGAGGCCTGCGAGGTCGCCGACGGTCTCGACGCGCAGCGCGTGGCGCAGCAGCTTCTCCCGGTAGCGAAGCGCGCGGCTCGCGTCGAAGCTCTTGCGGCGCTGGGACTCCGCGGTCATCAGCGCCATGTAGACGAGCCGGTTGAGGATCGCGCCGGCGAGCGCCGATGCGAGCACGACCGCACTGAGGCTGATCGTGTGCACCCAGGCGTCGGGCAGCATCGCCGCGTCGACCTGCGCGCCCGACGCCGACCACGCGGCCAGCAGCATCGCGGTGACCGCGACCAGGGTCATGGTCAGCCCGGCGATGACGCCGAGGCAAGTCGTCGCCAACAGCGCGAGCACCGGGTGCAGGTACCACGCAGCGCTCAGCACACCGCGCGGCCAGTTGGCGAGGATCGTCAGCGTGAACATCGCGACGAACAGCCAGACCGCGGAGCGCTGCAGCGCCTGCTTGCGCCAACCGAGCCACGCCACGAAGAACGCGGGCGAGGCCGCGAGCGCCGGCAGCGCGCCGCTCCACGGCAGCGTCGGGGTCCACCAGCCGCCCTCGACGAACAGGCACGCGCTGCCGTAGGCCGCCGACGCGGCCGCCATCGCGAGCGAGACCCACTGGATCACCACCGAGAGGCTGGAGACCACCGGGAGCCGCGTGCTCGTCAAGAAGCCGAAGAGCGTGCCTTCGGAAAGTCGGACCGGAACGCGCAAGTCCGCCGCATTGTAGTTAGCAGGCGCGTCGCGTTGCCACTGTTCTAGTCGGGCCGGAGTTCGTACTCCGGCGCCTCGCAGGTCACGGACACGCGCGCGCCGCCCACCGGGTGGTCCAGCTCGAGCCGCCACGAGTGCAGCATCACGCGGCCGTAGCGCTCCCCCTTCCGCGCGCGGTAGCCGTACTTGCGATCGCCCGCGACGGGGCAGCCGAGCGCTGCGAGGTGGACCCGGATCTGGTTGCGGCGGCCGGTCTCCAAGCGGCAGCGCACGAGGCTGCCGCGGCCGCGACGCGCCAGGGTCTCGTAGTGGGTGACCGCGCTGCGGCCGCCCCGCCGGACGACGCGCACGATCCCGTCCGCGCCTTCCTGCAGGTGGCTCTCGATGCAGCCGGCCTCGGGCGAGGGCACCGCCGTCGCGAGCGCGAGGTAGTCGCGGGTCGCGGCGTGTTCGCGGAACGTGCGATCGCGTCCTGCTCGCGCCCGCGCGTCGAGAGCGAACGCGACACATCCGGTGGTCTCCTCGTCGAGCCTGTGCACCGCGGTCACGCGCTGGCCGAGCTGCGCGGTGAGCACGTCGACGAGGCAGGGCTCCGATCGGCCGGCGACCGGGACCACGAGGATCCCAGCGGGCTTGTCGACGACCAGCAGGTGGTCGTCGCGATGCAGGACCGTCACCTCTCGCGACATCCCCTGCGACGATCGGCGGGGCTCAGTGGAGGCGCAAGTGGTACTGCTGGATCTTGCGGTAGAGGGTCGCGCGGCCGATGCCGAGCAGCTGCGCGGCGCGGCGGACGTTGCCCTTGGTCGCCTGGAGCGCGCGGCCGAGCAGGAACTTCTCCTCCTCCTCGAACGGGCGGATGCAGTCCTCGGTCAGCTCGACCTCGTCCGCCGTCGCGTTGCCGGTCGCCGAAGTCGGCGCCGACGACGACGGCGCGCTCTCGCCGCCCGTGCTCATCAGGTGCTCGCGGTCGATCGGGCCGCCGCCTGCGACGACCTGGCCGCGGCGGATGGCGGCTTCGAGCTGCGCGACGTTGCCGGGCCACTGCATGCTCTCGAGCAGCATGCGCGCCGCGGGCGTGAAGCCCTGGTGGTTGCGACCCGACGAAGGCACGCCGCCGTCTAGGATCGCGTCGGCGAGCGCCTGGATGTCGTCGACCCGCTCGTGCAGGCCGGGCACGACGATCGGGAACGCGTGCAGGCGGTAGAAGAGGTCCTCGCGGAACGCGCCGCGGGCGACCATCTCCGGGATGTGCGCCGACGTCGTCGCGACGAGACGCACCAACGCCGGCGCGCGCGACGTCGACCGCTCCTTGAGGTGCTTGACGAGCGCGGACTGCGCGTTGGCGGGCAGCTGGTCGACCGACTCGAGCACGAGCGTCGTGTTCTTGCCGGCGGCGATCGTCTTGCTCAGCTCGTCGGACGAGAGCGTCGCGCAGTCCTTGACGATGACGGGCTGCTCGGAGCGGCGGCTCTTGAGGTGGATGCACCGCGCCGCGAGCGACTTGCCCGAACCGACGGGGCCTTCGATCAGCACCGTGGCGTCGCAGTCGGCGGCGCGAGCGACCGCGCCCTGCAGCCGGCGCATGACCGGCGTGTCGCCGACGATCGCGTCGCCGCTGCGGATCCCGTCGACGACGCACTCGAGCTCGGCCAGTCGAGACGACTTGCCGGCGAGCTCGATCGCGAGCAGCATCATGGCGTCGGCCGCCTCGAAGCTGTCCACGCCGCCGCCGTCGATGCCGATCACCGGCGTCCGGATGTCGGCGGGCATGCCGTCTACGAGCGACGCGTCGCAGAGCACCAGGTCGAACGGCATCTCCGCGGCATTCGCCATCAGCTCGTCCCACTCCGTGCACGAGACGATGTCGTGGCCCGCGTCGCGGAACGCCCGCGACAGCGCTGACTCTTCGTTGCCTTGCGGCGAGACCAGTCCGACGCGCGCGCTGGCGCGCGCGGTGTGCCCGTTCACGATTGATGCGATGCTCATGCCTTTTCCCGATTAGGGATCGGCAGTTGGGACCCTTTTGGTGAAGGCCGGTTACGCCTGTACGCAGGAGAACCCGCGGCGGCGCAGGCCGTCGCGGGCTCCAACTCGCCTCAGCGTGGGCCGATCAGCCGTCGATCAGCCGGCGTGACAACTCGTCGAAATCAATCTCGCTGACCTCGTCGCTGGTGATCGGCTTCATGTTCCGGAACTTCCGGTACTCTTCGATGCTCGTGAGCTCGACGTAATCTCTTGCGGTCATCAGCTTGCTATCTCCGTCACGGCGCTGGGTCTGTTTGTTGCTCCTCGTCTTGTCGAGCGTTTGCTTGGCACGATGACAGATGGAGAGCGTGTTCTCGAGGTTGCCGCGGATCTTGGTGAGCCGCTCCTCATTCGCGCCGGGGGTCTCCATGCTCTTGGTGATCTTGGCGATCGCCACCTCGAGGACCGCGATCAAGCAGTTGAGCTTGGTCGTCAGCCGCGTCCGGTATTCGGCAGAGCCGAGCGGATCAGGGAGCTTGGGAGTGTTGTTCTGTTCGGCGTCCATGATGATCGAGTTGTTGCTGTGTCGAGAGGAGCACCGCTGGTGCCAACCGATGTCGACGACGTGAACAGCCCACAGCACCGGGGAAGAGCGGATCGCAGCCGGCCGTCTGCGCGCGCAGAGTCGCGAGGATGCGACGCGAAACGTCCGACAAATCGGACTGGATGCGAAAGCGCGACGGATGCCGGGACGCCGCTTGGCCGCGAGGCAGGTGCACCCGTGCTCGCAACGGCAGCGAGCAGGTCTGGGGCGCCTACGAGCCGAGCCCCGATGGCGGCCGATCCCGGCGCCTACTGACTCAGCGCCTACTGACTCAGCGCCTGCCGGTAGACCTTGCGCGCGACGTCGTCGAGCCGAGACAGCGCGCCGCGGCCAGCGATGTGGAAGCTGACGTCGTCGTCCCAGAAGACCAGCGCGCTCATCGCCGGGTCACGGAACCTGCCGATCACGTTCGCCGCGCTGCCGGGGAGCCCGGTGAACGGGTCGGAGACGTTGACGGTCTGCACAACCATGAACTGGTCGATGCCGTCCGTGTAGCTCATCACGACCTTCTCGCGGCCGTTGAGCGGGTCCTGGTGGACTTCGACGGCGTCGAGTTCGTAGTCCCCCATCAGGCCCGCGATGTCCGGGTCGACCAGGCCTGTAGGGTTGCCGAGGAACGTCTGCGCCGCGGCGAAGTCGAGCACCGGCGTGATCGCCTGCATCGGCGGCGTCGGCGTGATGTTCACGACGCTCGGGCTGAAGCTCTGCGCCTCGATCTCGGCGAACACCTTGAGGGTGCTGTCGAACTCGGCCACGAAGACCGGGACGTGGGTCGCCGAGTCGATGTCGAGCACCCAGATCGCCTTGTCGATCGACGCGGGGAACACGACGATCCGACGCGCCGAACGACCAGCCCGCACCACGGGGCCGAAGTCGTGCAGCGTGTAGTTGGCGCTGGCGCGGACGAGGTCGCGCACGTGGAACGACCCGTGCCGGAAGAACAGGTTGCCGTAGCGGGCGTAGGCCTGCTGCCACTCGACGTAGAGCGGGGAGCCTGCGGGCTCGCCCTCGACGCCGAGGAACGTGATCGCGAACAGGGGCTCCTTGGTCCCGTTGGCCTGGACCTGGAGGCGCTCCCGCACCGTCACGATCTGACCCTGGGCCGTCCGGAACCGCCGCAGCTGCACCGACGTGTAGTCCTGCTGCAGCAGCGCCTGGCTCATCGACGCGATGGTCGGGACCCTCGGAGCCGCTGTCTGCACCTTGCCGGCCACCTGCGCCCGGAGGCCCTCCACGGAGAACCCCGCTGCGGAGACGAAGCTCAGCAGGGCACAAGCCAGCATGCGGCCAACTTGTCCGTGGAGGGTTCGGGGAGACGACGACATAACGAGCGTGAGACTATAGTGGAGACAGCGAACGAGGTGGGGTGCCTTTCTGCCAGCGCCAGGGAAGGCAGCGCCAGAGCTGGGAGCACGGATCAGTCGCGGACTCCGTAACGCACGATGGCGAATGGGATATCCGGGGCTTCTCCAAGCTCTGTGAAGACGATCGTAGGTTGGGTCCTGGTTCCGTCCGAAACCGTAAACAGCGCGGCCACCGCCGCGGCGGCTGCCCCGGCGAGCACGATGCGCCAGCCAACGGGCTTACGGCGACGGGAGACCGACGCGCCCTCGAGCACGGCCGCGCGCACGCGGGACCAGGCAGCCGGAGCCGGCGAGGCCGGCGGGCGCTCCAACTCACGGGCCAGTTCGGAGTCGGACGCCAGGTTCTCGCAGCAGACGTCCTGCCAGCAGACCTGCTCCGCGCCCATCGGGGGCGGCGACGCTTCGAGCAGCTCTGCGGTGGCGCCGGCCTCGCAGTGCTCTACGGCGCGCTCGTAGATGCCTTCCAGGAAAGACGCTGAGGCGAGGGCGCTCGGCGCCGGCGGCCGCTCGGTGAGCAGCGCGCCGAGGGCGCGCTCGCGGCGCGCGAACTCCGCACACTTCGGGCACGAAGACACATGCTCGCGCGCCTTGCGCGCGTCGATCTCGCGTATGGCGCGGCGGCAGGCGTCACGGATCTTGGGGCTCAGGCTCATCCGACTCCTCCAACCGGGTCTCGGTCGCCGCCCTCGTCGCCGTCCGAGCCGTCGGGCCCGTGCGCGGGCTGCGCGCCGCTGACGTCGAGGTGCGGGTATCTGTTGCGGATCACGTGCTCCAGCGCGATGTGTGCGCGCGCGAGCCGTGACTTGACGGTTCCGATGCTGATCTCCAGGGTCGCGGCGAGCTCGTCGTACGACATGTGCTCGAGGTAGCGGAGCGCCAGGATCGCGCGCAGCTTGGGGCTGAGGCTCGCGATCGCCTCCTGGACCTGCTCACCCACCTCCTGCACAGAGGCGGCTTCCCGCGGGCCTGCGGCTGCGTCGGCCACCTCGCTCCTGGGGTCCTCGTCCGCCAGCAGGATCGGGGCCACGCCCGCCTTGCGGCGGCGCCGGTGGTCGATGCTGCAGTTGGCGACGATGCGGAACAGCCAGGTGCTGAATAGCGAGTTGCCCTTGAAGCTGCCGAGCTTGCGGAACACCAGCGCGAAGCTCTCCTGGACGATGTCCAGCGCGTCCGCCTGGTTCCCGCAGATCCGGTAGGCGATCGCGTATGCGCGCTCCCGGTAGCGCTGGAACAGGACCTCGAATGCATCGCCGAACCCGTCGGCGGACGGATCTCGGCAAGCAGCGACCAGCTGTGCGTCGGGGTCTCTGAGCAGCTCCACGATGTTATGACGGCTTCAGAGAGGCTCCGGGTTCCTCGAATTCGGCGGCGAGCAGGCGCCCGCGCGGACGCACCCAACTGCCTGTGCCGCCGTCAGTTGCCGCCCAGCGTCGCGGTGCCGCCGGGGATCGTGATCGTCCAGCCGACCGACGCGCTACAGCTCAGCTCGCACTCGAGGTCGTTGGCGTCCTCGCAGTCCGCCGCCGTGACGATGTAGGTGACCCCAGCCGGGCCGACGGAGGTCTCCTCGAGGGTGAGCACGCAGACGCGGTTGGTCTCCGTGAACATCGTGTTCGACGTGGACGGGACCGGGCTGAGCGTCTGGATCACGAAGCGGTCGTCTCCGAACGGCACCAGCGTCGCAGCGCCCGAGGGCACCGGGAGCAGCTTCTGGCCGTGGATCATCTGCTTGCCCGAGACCGTCGTGTCGGCCCAGATGGTGCACGGCAATAGCGAATGCAGCATCGGCGCCGGCACCAGCGGCATCGAGACCTGGATCCACACGCCGTGCTGCTGCGTGACGCGCTCGCGGTAGACCATGCCGCCCGCAGCGAACGAGTTGAGCGGCAGCCGGAAGCCGGGCCACTGCGGCGCTTCGATCCAGGTGTCGAACGCCTGGATCTGCTGCGCGGCCGCCGACGCGGGGCCGGTCGGCATGATGCGGTGGAACACGTGCAGCCAGCTGAGCGGATCGGCGGAGCCCGGCGGCGGGTCGGTGATGACGACGCGGAGCTCGTGGTCCTGCGGCATCGAGGCGTCGGGCCGGCGCGGGTTGGTGCCCGACAGCACCTCGACGAAGTCCGGCTGGGTGTCGCCGTCGGTGTCGGGCTTGCTGCTGTTGGTGAGCAGCACCCACTCGCAGACGTCCGGAAGGAAGTCTCCGTCCGAATCGATCTCGGCGACCGACGGGTCGTCTGTGCCCGTTGCCGTGATCGTCTGGTCGACACCGGGCCACGCGACGAGCACCGTCGCGAACCCACTGGCCGCCAGCAGAAGAGGGATCGTTCTCTGCATCTAGGACGCGGTCGTCTCCGGCAACTAGCCGATCGCGGCACGGGGGTTTCAGGGCGGCCGCACCGCAGATTGAACCACCTCAAAGGCGTCGCTGCAAGGCACCGCCAGCGACGTAGCGGCGCCAATTCCGGCGTTCTGGGGCGCTTTCGTTCCTGCGGGTCCGCGGGCGCCGACGTTGAGTTTCGCAGGAACGCCCGCTAAGACGGGGGGCCGCGCGCACCCGTAGCTCAGCTGGATAGAGCGACGGTCTCCGAAGCCGTAGGTCAGAGGTTCGACTCCTCTCGGGTGCGCCACTCCTCACTTCTGGAGCACCGCAAATGAGGCGGCGCGCCCGGATCCTCGCAGTGCCGACGCTCGCCTTTCACATCGACGTCACGCGCCCCGCCGATCGGGAACTCCTGGTCCGCGCGACCTGGACCGGCACGGAAGGAGGCGAAGCCGAGTTCTTCCTGCCGACCTGGACGCCGGGCAGCTACCTGCTGCGCGAATACGCGCGCCACGTCTCCACCGTGAGGGCCTTCGCGCCCGGCACCGAGGACGAGCTCCCGTGCGAGAAGATCCAGAAGAACCGCTGGCGCGCGGCGACGCGCGGCGGCGCCGTCGAGCTCCGCTACCGCGTCTACGCGCACGAGCTGACGGTGCGGACCGCCGACGTCGACGCGCACCACGCCTACTGGAACCACACCTGCGCGCTGCTTTGGCCGGTCGGCCAAGACCGAACGCCTGCAGACATCGTGGTCGACCACCCGCTCGGCTGGCGGCTCTGCTGCAGCCTGCAGCACGAGAAGCTTGAGGAGGACGGGCGCGCACGCTGCACGCTGCGCGCCGCGGACCTCGACGACGCGCTCGACGCCCCGGTGCTGATCGGGGACACCGAGCGCCGGACGTGGAGCGTGGACGGCGTGCCGCACGCGATCGAGCTCGACGGCCTCGAAGGTGTCGCTCCCCCACCGTCGATGGCCGACGACCTGCGCGCGATCTGCGAGACGGCGCAGGCGGTCTTCGGCGAAGAGCTCCCCTACGAGAGCTACCTGTTCCAGGCGCTGTTCTGCGACCAGGGCTACGGCGGCCTCGAGCACCGCAACTCGTCGACGCTGCTGATGCCGCGCACGTCGCTGACGACCGAGAAGGGCTACCGCGAGTTCCTGGGGCTCGCCGCGCACGAACTGTTCCACGCCTGGAACGTCAAGCGCCTGCGACCAGCAGAGCTCTGGAGCTACGACTACGAGCAGGAGAACTACACGCGCATGCTCTGGCTCATGGAGGGCTGGACGGCCTACTACGACGACCTGCTGGTCGCGCGCGCCGGGCTGTCGACCCAGTCGACCTACCTCGCGTCGATGGCCAAGAACGTGCAGGGCATGCGGTCCGCGCCGGGCCGCTTCGCGCTGAGCCTCGAGGAGTCGAGCTTCGACGCCTGGATCCGCCTCTACCGTCCGGACGAGAACACCCGCAACTCCTCGCAGAACTACTACGGCAACGGCGCCGTCGCCGCGATGTGCCTCGACCTGGGCCTGCGCCGCGCGACGGGCGGCCAGCGCAGCCTCGACGACGTGCTGCGCCAGCTGTGGCGCGAGACCTACGAGCAACAGCGCGGCTACGAGCTCGAGGACGTGCGCCGCGCGGTCACCGAGGTCGGCGGCAGCGAGCGGTTCGAGGAGCTGCGCGAGATGGTCGCAGGGCCGCTCGACCCGGCGCTCGAGGACGTGCTGAGCTACGTAGGAGTCCGGCTCGAGACCCGCGACGACGGCAAGCCCTTCCTCGGGATCGCGTTCCGCGCCAACAGCACCTTCGTCGCGTCGGTCACCCGCGACGAGCCCGCGTTCCGAGGCGGGGTCGCGCCGGGCGACGAGCTGCTCGCGGTGCAGCAGCTGCGCGTCACCAGCGAATCGTGGCAGACGGTCTTCGCCGCGGTGGCCGAGGTCGGCGCGCCTGTCGAGTTGACGGTCGCGCGGCGCGGCGTGCTGCGAACGCTGGAGGTCACGCCCGCGGCCAACCCCGGCCGCGTGCAGCTGGTCGCCGACGAAGACGCGACGCCGGCACAGCAGGAGGCGCGGGCCGCCTGGCTCGGCGCAACGCGCGCCACAGCGGCGCACGGCTAGTCCGACGCACTCGCGCGCGTCAGGAGGTCGCGCGCGTCAGGAGGTCGATTCGTCGCGCGCGCGATGCGAGCCGTCGCAGAACGGCGCGTTGCCCGTCCTGCCGCACGCGCACCACGCGACCTTGGTCGGAGCGTCGAACACGACCTTGACCGGAACCACCGGCGTGCCGCGATGCGAGCCGTCGCAGAGCGGGTAGGTGCTGCTGTTCTGGCACCTGCACCAGGCGTGCTTGCCCGGCCCGCACTCGTCCAGGAAGGGACCCTGGATGACGCGACCGGGAGGCTGCGGACGGGGGTCGGACACTACCCCCGTTCTACAGCCTCCCGGTGGTCAGGTAGCAAGGGCTACCAAGCAATGTCTTTGGGCGCGCAAGCTGCCAGCTCGCGTCGGCCGCGAGCGCTGCACCACCACCGCGGACGTCGTCGCACTACTCAACGGAACTACTACTCAACGGAACTTGCGGATGACCCCGCGCACGACGCCGCGGAGCTGGACGCGGTTGGTGAACAGTGGCTCCATCTCACTGTTGGCGGGCTGGAGCCGGATCATGCCGTTGGACTCACGGTAGAAGCGCTTCAGCGTCGCCTCCTCGTCCTCGAGG
>JBERSB010000079.1:0-3835 GCA_041236755.1 Luminiphilus sp.
CGGGCTAGCCGCCGTTCCGATCGGTGCCGTTCCGATCGGTGCCGCTCCGACCAGCGCCGTTCCGACCAGCACCGTAGTGCTCGTCGACGTAGCGCACGATCTCGCGGCTCTCGTACATCTTCACGCCGCGCTCCGGGTCGTGCAGGAACGGCACCTGCGGCTTGCCCCCGAGCTCGATCAGCTCGCTCCGCGTCTCCGACTCGACGAACGGCGACATCTGCTTGGACTCGTAGGCCACGCCGGCGCTGTCGAGATGGTCGCTCACCATCACGCAGAACGGGCATCCGGGGTCTTGGTAGAGCTGGAGCATGTGGGTCACCGAAGGCGGCGGTCGGCCGACGTCGTCAGGTCGCGCTCCCTGCGGCGACGCGGTCCTGCTCGATGTCATCGATCATCGCGTCCGTGATGTCGCCGGTCGGATACGTGCCTTCGAAGCAGCCCTTGCAGAACTGCAGGTCCTTGTTGCCGGCCGCGCGCACAGCCTCCTCCATCTGCTCGATGGACTGGTAGACCACCGCGTCGGCGCCGATCTCTTCGGCGATCATCTCGTCCGAGCGCTCGCGCGCGATGAAGTCCCGCTTGGAGGACATGTCGATGCCGTAGAAGCACGGGACCTTGAGCGGCGGCGAGTAGCTCGCGAAGTAGACCTTCGCGGCGCCCATGTCGCGCGCGATCTTGACCATGTGCCGGCTCGTGTTCCCGCGCACGATCGAGTCGTCCATGATGATCACGCGCCGTCCCTCGAACTCCGAGCGGATCGGGTTGAGCTTGGCGCGGATCGTCGCCTGGCGCGCCTTGTCGTTCGGCATGATGAACGTGCGCCCGACGTAGCGGTTCTTGACGAAGCCCTCTCGACACCGGAGGCCCAGCTCCTCGGCCATCGTCTGCGCCGCCGTCCGCGCCGACTCCGGCACCGGGATCACCACGTCTGCCTCCAGACCGGTCTCGCGGAACCTCTTCGCCATCGCGCGTCCCATCTCCATGCGCGCCTCGTAGACCGAGGTCCCGTCGAGGAACGTGTCCGGCCGCGCGAAGTAGACGTACTCGAAGATGCAAGGCCGGTGCGGCTGCGCGCTGACCTTGCGGAACTGCGGCACGCGATCCGGGCCGATCCAGAGCATCTCGCCCGCGTCGAGGTCGCGCACGATCTCGTAGCCGGCGACGTCGAGCACGACCGACTCGCTGGCTACCGCGTAGTAGGTGCCCTCGTCGGTCTCCCGCTTGCCGAAGATGCACGGCTTGATCCCGAAGGGATCGCGGAACGCATACATGCCCTGGCTGGTGATGCCGACGACGCTGTAGGCGCCCTTGACCTTCTCGTAGACCTCGGCGACGCCGGCCTCCACGTCGTCACCGTTGATCGGGTCGGCGCCGCGACGCATCAGCGCGTCCGCGAAGACGTAGAGCACGACCTCGAGGTCGCAGTTGCTGCCGAGCGGGATGTTGCGCTGGCCGAAGTAGGTGCGCTTGAGCTCGTGGAAGTTCGTGACGTTGCCGTTGTGCGCCATCGCGACGCCGACGGGGTAGTCGAGCCAGAACGGCTGCACGTCCGTGTCCTCGCCGAGGCCGACGGTCGGGTAGCGCACGTGGCCGACGCTGAGGTTGCCGCGCAGGCGCTGGAGGTGCTTATCCTCGAAGACTTCACGCACCAGCCCGAGGCCTTTCTTCGCCTGGAACTTGTCCTTGAACGTCACCGCGCCGGCCGCGTCCTGGCCGCGGTGCTGGATGGCGACGAGGCCGTTGATCACGTCGTGGATGGTGTCGGAGCCCGGAGGTCCAAAGATCGAGATGAAGCCGCACATGAGCGGGCGTGAGCTTACCATCCGCGGCGCCATGGCGAACCTGTGCAACATCAACGGACAGATCGTGCCGGAGGCCGACGGCAGGGTGCCGGTGCTCGACCGAGGCTTCCTGTTCGGCGACTCGGTCTACGAGGTCGTGCGCACCCACGCGGGCACCCCGCTGGCGTGGATCGAGCACTGGGCGAGGCTGCAGGCGTCCGCGGCGGGCCTGATGATGGAGCTGGACCTGGACGAGGCCACGGTCGCGCGCCGCGTCCGGGAGACCCTGGAAGCCGCCGACCACGGCGACAGCTACGTGCGCCTGGTGGTCACCCGCGGCGCCGGAGACGCTCCCAACATCGACCTGGCCCACGCCACGAGTCCGCCGTGCTGGGTTGTGATGGTGCGCCCGCTCTCGACGGCGCTCGCGACCGGCAAACCGGTGCACCTCGGCCTCGTCGAGCGCCTCCGGAACGACCGCCGCGCCCTCGACCCGGCCTCCAAGAGCGGCAACTACCTCAACAACGTGCTCGGGCTCGCCGAAGCCCGGGCGCGCGGCGCTACGGACTGCGTCATGCTCAACGCGGACGGCTACGTGACCGAGGCGTCGACGTCGAACCTGTTCGTCAGGCTGGACGGCGTCTGGTGCACGCCGCCGCTCGACGCGGGCATCCTGGCGGGCATCACCCGGGGCATGCTGCTCGAGTTCCTCCCGCAGGCCGGCGAGGCGGTCTCCGAGCGCGCGCTGTCCCGCGACGACCTCGAGCGGGCCCAAGAGATGTTCTTGTGCAGCACGCTGCGCGACATGTCGCCGGTTACCCACCTCGACGGCCGGGCGCTGGGCGAGGGGCCGTCTACGACCAGGCTGCTGCCGCAGTTCGGGGCGCATCTCACGCAGCGGCTCGACGCGCGCGACGCGCCGCACTGGCGCGCGCTGACGGGCGCTTGACCCGTCAGGTGGCCGCGGCGCAGCGAACGCGACGGCAGGCCTCTGCGGGCAGCGCACAGCGACCTGCGCACCGCCCGCGCGGCGCGGCTAGTCAGCCAGCGCGTCGGCGAGGATCGCCTGGATCTTCTCGAGGGCGCCGCGGTAGCGCGCCTTCGCCTGCTCGCTGCTCTTGACGGCGGCGACGATGCTGTCGAGCGACCCGTACATGCTCGGAGCGGGGTTCTTGCGCGGCCTGCCGGGTCCGCGCTTGGCGACCGCGGGAGCTGCCTTGCGAACCTTGGCCTTGGACGCCTTGCCCTTGCCCCGCGGCGCCTGCTTGACGATGCCGAGCATCGCCTGCGCGCGCCCGAACATGATCGGGAAGACCTTCATCTTCTTCTTCGCGGCGGCCGCGGAGATGTCCTTGTAGGTGGCCTTGGGGTTCTTCTTGAGCGTCGCGATGATGAACTGGAAGCCGGGGTTCGGCTTCTTGGCGGGCTTGGCTTTCTTGGCTGCCATGGTCTCTTTCTGGGGGTCTGCGAGTTTGCGGAACGGTTGGGGCGAGTTGTCCGCGGAATTCGGAATACGAATTCCGGAGGCTAATGGTGTCGGGATAAATCGCAATACATATCCGCGCCTTATCCTCACGGAATGCGCAGATATATCGGGCATTTGCCCCCACTCTTTGGGCAGCTCTATTTGGAGCGGTCGGCTCGGCGCACCGTCCAGGACTCACCCGGCGCCAGGATCACAGACGGATGCGGCAGCAGCTGCCGCTGCAGCGCGTGCAGGTTCTCAAGCCGCACGCGGCGCATACTGGCGCTCTCCTGCGGGAGGAACGCGTCGTCGAACAGCACCAAGCCGGGGTCGGCCTTTTTAACCAGCTCGACGACCGCTGGATTGCGGGAGGAGACGATCATCACGTCGATGTCCTTTGCGCTTCCCAGCTCGTCGAGCGACAACGTCGGCCCGGCAAACAACTGCTGCGGACAATCTGCGATCTCGAGGCGGTAGCTGCAGTCGTATTTGACGCGGCCGTCCTCCCATGGCGCTCCCAGCGCGTGGAGCGCGACGCTCGCGGGGTCCCCCATGGTCTCGCCGGGTCGGATCAGCGGCATCTTCTCCA
>JBERSB010000080.1:0-5777 GCA_041236755.1 Luminiphilus sp.
GGTTGCTGTCACGATCGCGCTTGAGCGGCACGTGCTGCCGCAGCTCGGGCTCGAGGTGCGAGCCGTCGACGAAGCGCACGCAGCCGTTGTCGTCGCCGACGTCGTCGAGCGCCAGCCCGAACGTCGCCGTGCGCGTGTCCTGGGTGATCGGCCAGTAGCCGAGGTCCTGGTGCCAGTGGAACACGGCGCTTCGCTGCCCGGGCGGCTTGGCGACCAGCTGGTCGTAGTCGAGCGCGAACCCGTCGCCGAGCAGCTGTGCGACGACGCCGGCTGCGCGGCGCTCGTAGACGTTGCCCTGCAACTCCGGCAGGTAGGTGCGCGGCAGCATGACGTTCAGCAGCGCGAACTGCTCGATCGGCCGGTCGTAGTCTCCGGTCATGTCGCAGTAGTCGCGCCCGGCGACTGGCACCTCGCGACGCAGCAAGCGCATGTAGTCCTGCTCGAGGGCCGCGAGGTGCTGCTCGTCGACGAAGTCCTCTAGCACGACCCAGCCGTCGCGCGCGAACGCGTCCTTGTGCGCCTGCGTCAACGGATACGGGTCGGGCTCCGCGCTCATGCGGCCATCACAAGCCCTCGCGCGCCGTCACACAACGACGCGGGCCACCGGTCACGCCGAACCAGAGGCCCGCCGTGGTCGTTCGGGTGGACCGAATCCGAGGCTGCCGCAAAGCACCCGCACGCGCATGGCGCCGATCCCATCGGAGCTTCGTGAACACGACGCAGCCGGGGCCGTATCGGGCCGATGCCACGACAGCATCGCGCGATTCTGTCCGTGCTATGCTCCTTGCGCCGCAAGTGCGCCTCGCCAGAACCGCCGCGGCACCCCTCGTCAAGTCTTGTTGAAACAGAGCATGAGTAGAAAGCGCGTGATCGTGGTTGGCGTCGGCGGCTTCATCGGGAGCCACCTGCTGGAGCGCCTGCTGGCCGCAGAGGTGGACGGCGAGCCCGTCTACGACGTGCTCGGGTTCGACACCTCGACGTCGAAGATCGAGGGCCTGCTCGACCACCCCCGGCTGAAGTTCACCAAGACCTACGTCGACGCGAGCAACGTCGAGGAGGTCATCGGCCCGCACCTCGACGGCTGCTACGCGCTGTTCTCGCTCGCCGCGGTCTGCAACCCCGCGGAGTACGTCGCGAACCCGGTGTTCACGATCGAGTCGAACTTCATCGACAGCTACAAGCTCGTCGAGCTGTGCGCCAAGAAGAAGGTCTGGATGCTGCACACGTCGACCTGCGAGGTCTACGGCCGCACCATCGCCAGCTACCTCGACGGCAACCAGTACGACGACCCCGAGCTCTACGAGCAGCGCGAGGACCAGACGCCGCACCTCATGGGTCCGACGGTCAACCAGCGCTGGTGCTACGCCGCGGCCAAGGCGCTGCTCGAGCGCTATATCTACGCCACCCACACCGACCGCGGACTGCCGTTCACCATCATCCGCCCCTACAACTGGTTCGGGCCGCGCATGGACTACATCCCCGGCCGCGACGGCGAAGGCACGCCGCGCGTGATGGCGTGCTTCATGAAGGCGCTGCTCGACAAGGAGCCGATCCAGCTCGTCGACGGCGGCACCGCGACGCGGACCGTGACCTACATCGACGACTCGGTCGACGCGCTGATGCGCATGCTGGAGCGGCCCGAGCAGGCGCAGAACACCTTCTTCAACATCGGCAACCGGCAGAGCGAGGTCACGATGGCCGAGCTCGCCTCGACCATGGTGGAGATCTACGCCGAGATCACGGGCGACCCGGAGGTCCGTAACCACCCGATCCGCCACGTCACCGGCGAGGAGTTCTACGGCCCCGGCTACGAGGACTGCGACAAGCGCGTGCCGACCGTGGCCCGCGCAGAGGAGCTGCTCGACTGGCACCCGAACAACGACCTCCGCCAGACGCTGCGCAAGACGATGGTCTACTTCCACGAGAACTACGGCGCGGCCAAGCCCGCCTAGTCTCGAACAGGACCTACGCCGCCACCCCCCGTGGCCGCTAGCCGATGCGCTTGGGTGAGAACCGGCCGAGCCGGTACTTCGCCATCACCTTGAGGCAGCGCAGCCCGTAGTAGATCGGGTTGAGGTGGCTGTCCTCCTCGGCGTAGCGCGTCGGGATGCTGCGCTCGTCGACCCGGTAGCCGCGCGCGCGCGCCGCGGCGATGACCTCGAGGTCGAAGTCGAAGTAGTAGCTCAGCTTGTCGAAAGGGATCGTCTGCGCCGCGCGCCGGCTGTAGAGCATGAAGCCCGAGTGGTAGTCGGTCATCTTCAGGCCGAAGGTGACGTTCTCCATCCACGTCAGCACCTTGCCCGCGGCGTACTTGTAGAACGGCATGCCGCCCTTGAGCGCGGTGCCGTCCTTGTGGCGCGAGCCCTGCAGGATGTCGACCTCGTGCTCGGCCATGTAGGCGGTGAACTCCGGCACCTTCTCGGGCGGGTACTGGCCGTCGGCGTGCAGGCACGCGATGTAGTCCGCGTCGGTGTCCTCGCTGCAGCGGCGCAGCCCCTCGCGCACGGCCGCGCCGTAGCCGCGGTTCTGCTCGAAGCGCACGACCTCGAGCTGCGGGCTCGCCGCCGCCAGCCGCTCGGCGACCGCCTGGGTGTCGTCGGGGCTGCCGTCGTTGATGATGTAGCCCTTGGTCAGCTGCGACCAGAGCTCGTCGGGGAAGCGCGCGACGACGCCCTCGAGCGTCTGCGCGGCCTTGTAGGACGGGATGAAGATCGCGGTTCGGTGCACGGCGCGCGCATCGTAGCGGCGCGCAGCGCGCGATGACCACTCGGACACGGCCGCGTGGTAGAAGTAGTCCTGAGCCTCCTCGCCGCGAGCACGTCGCAGGCACCAGCCGGACCCAGCGTTGCACTACATCCGCCAGATCGACGGCCTCCGGGCCATCGCGGTCGTGTTGATCGCGGGCTACCACTGGCACGTCGCAGGGTTCGGCCAGGGCTACCTGGGCGTGGACGCGTTCTTCGTGATCTCCGGCTACGTGATCACGCGCGCCAACCTGCAGAAGGCGACGGCTGGCGAGCTGCGGCCGCTGGACTTCTACCGCCGCCGGATCCGGCGGCTGTTCCCGGCGGCGCTGACGATGATCGCGCTGACGTCCTCGTTCCAGGCGGCGACCGACCTCTACGGGTTCCCGATCACGGCGCCTTATGCGGTCGGCGCGATCGGCAGCGTCTCGAACTTCTTGTTCTGGCAGTTCACCGGCGGCTACTTCGCGCCCGCGACCGAGGAGATCCCGCTGGTGCACACGTGGTCGCTGGCGGTCGAGGAGCAGTTCTACCTGCTGGTCCCGCTGGTGCTGTTGCTGGCGAGGTCCGCGAAGGCCGAGAGCGCGCTGCGCTTCCGGTTCGCGCTGCTGGCCGTGACCGCGGGTTCGCTCGTCGTCTGGGCGACAGACGAAGGCACCTCGGCGTGCTGGTTGCTGCCAGCGCGCGCGTGGCAGATCGGGCTCGGCTGCCTGCTGGCGGTGAAGCACGGCGGCGCCGAACAACCTGCCGCTGCACAGAAGGCGCCCTTGTGCGCGCTGGGCGCAGCGCTGCTCGGCACGCTCGCGCTGAGCCTGCCGCAGTGGTGGCCCGCAGCAGCGTCGGACCGGCTCGCCGGACAGACAGCACAGTTGCTCTGCTGCGTCGCGACCGCGATGGCGCTCGCGGCCGCGCGCCGGGGCGCGGGCGGGCCGCTGCTCGCCAACGGCGTGTCGTGCTTCGTCGGCAGGCTGTCGTATTCGATCTACCTCTGGCACTGGCCTGTCGGCCTGTTCCTTGCGCGGCACCGCCTCCCTGACGGCCCGCTGATGTCGGCGCTGATCACCCTCTGCCTCGCAGCGCTCAGCTACTACCTGGTCGAGCGCCCGCTCCGGCACGGCAGCTACCCGGTCTACCGCGCGCTCCTGGTGGGCGCGCTGCTCGCAGCGCCGGCCGCCTTTGTCTACCTGCAGCGCGACGCGATCCGCGAAGGCGCAGCGCACATCGGCCGACCCGCGTCGTGGCAGCACCGTCGCTACAACGTCAACCCGCAGAACGAGGACGCCGTGCTCGAGAAGCTGGCGCTGAGCGTGGCGCTGCCCGAGAATCCGGACGGCCAGGAGCAGCTGTGGCGCTCCGGCGGCATCCGGCTGGGCGGCGAAGGGCGCGCCGAGGTCGTCGTCTGGGGCGACTCGCACGCGGTGATGTTCGGGCCCGCGTTCCGACAGATCGCCGAGCAGGACGGGACCCGGATCGACCTCATGTCTGCCGGCGGCGGCGTCAGCCCGTGGATCCCGCTCGGGGTCGAGCTGCCGGAGACCATGGCGGACGCACCGGACGCGCAGCCGGCCGCTGCGAGATTCAACGCGGAGACCTTCGCGCGGGCCCGCATCCGACACTTCTTGGAGAACCGACCGAAGGTGCTGGTCGTATGCCGACGGCCCGACCTGGACCGCACCGCCTGGGAGTCGCGGGCCCGCGCGCGCACGCTCAAATGGGTCACGCAGCAGGGCTGCGCGGTACTAGCCGTCACCGGCACACCGATCGCCCCCGAAGCCACCAACTACCCAGTCGGCGCGCTGCTGCAGCGTTGGCGCTACGTGCGCCGCGACGGCGCCGAGCTGCTGGCGCCGCGGACGCACCTCGACGTGCCCTACCCGCTGCAGCCTGGAGCAGGCACACGCGACCGACTCGACGTGCTCGACCTCGGCCCGCTCTTCGACCGCGGCGACGACTTCCTGGTCGCCGACGACGACGCGGTCTACCTCGTCGACGACGACCACCTGAGCACGGCCGGCGTCGCGCGCTGCGTGCCGCAGCTGCGGGCGGCGATCGGATCCGCCGCGTCGGGGCGCTGACGCCGACCGGCGAAGCTGGAATCACGAGGTGCTACGTGCTATGGCTTCACGAATGAAGAAGAGCACCTCCACTTCCCTGCTGATACTCTTCACGCTCGCCATGACCGCTGCGACCCTGCCCGCGCAGACAAGCCGCGTGTTCCTCGGCGGCGTGCCTACCAACATGCACGTCGACTGGAGCCAGGTCGCGACCGCGCCGGACCCGACGATCCCCAACACGTTCGTCGCCGTGATGCCGCTGAGCGCCGTCTCGAGCTGGGCGTTCTGGGAGCCGGCTGTGACGATGGACTGGACGTTCGGCGCGGGCAACTGGCAGCAGCTGGTGATGACGGCGGTCGACTGGGCCTACGTCACGCCGGATCCGTGCGCGCACCTGCCGGCCCCCGGCGCGAGCGCGCCGCTCTCCCTGCTGACGAGCGACTTCGACTACGGCCCCTACGCGGGCCAGCCCGGCGCTCCGTTGTTCGCGGGCGCGACCTACTGCCTGGGCTCTGGCCTGAGCTACGTCTCGGGCTTGGTCACCCTGATGAACCTCGAGCGCTGGCAGCTGCGCACGCGCGGCTACTGGCAGAACGAACTCTGGAACGCCTGCCCCGGAAATGGCGGGGTCACGCCGTCGTTCTCAGGGTTCCTCGGCGCGCGGTTCACGGTCCAGTAGAGCCTGCGGGAGCGGGACGCACGCTCGGCAGGCGTGCGGGTGCTCGGGCGCGACGAGCACTCACATGGAGAAGCCAACTCCCAAAAACGGGTTCGCTGTTTGGCGTCCGCACACGACCATCGCAGCGGTCAAAGCTCGAACGCTGCCGCTGCGCTCCACTTGCGCCGCCCCCGACGAAAGGCTGTAGTCAAAGCGGAACGGCGCCGATGCCTGGGTAGGTAAGAATGCCCGGTGAGGGGCGCCGCTGACGCTTTCGGATGAAGCCAAGATGATCCCGTTCAACCAGATCGGAAGAGCACA